>NZ_JABSUV010000049.1:0-43358 GCF_013284275.1 Brevibacillus sp. HB2.2 | reverse complement strand
CTGCGGAAGCGCCTGCTTTCCCCCAGTTTTCTTTTTCAAGTTCATGTATCAACACTTGAATTTTATCCGGTACGATCTTCAATTCGTTTGTTGTTAACTCCGTTGCCTGTCTAATGAAGTCTTTTTTCATATCCTTCGACATAGCTGGCCATGTATTTAGCACAATGAATGGCATTTCATACACATCCTTGATTATTAGATAAAAAGAAGCGACTTACTTAAATATAACCAAAGAATGTTCTTTATAAGCATGAACCACCCCCCTTAAATTAGAAGCTTCCTCTTCTATTATTTGTTTAAATAAGAGTGGATAGCTTTTGTAACCAATTCATGATCTTCTTCGGGAGTTAGGCCTGATACCGTTATGGTCCCGATAATCCCAACGCCTTTCGCTATGATGGGAAAAGCTCCCCCATATGCCGCGTATTTAGAGGCATCCACTCGAATTGATTCGTGATAAGGAATTCCAGTTATTTCACTTTGTCTTTGCAAATAATAGGAACTGTGATCATGCAGTGCTACAACTCGATTTTTGCGTTGGATCCATTCCGTATTTACCTGAGATGTGCCTGTCATTTTATAGTGAAACAATTGCACACCATTTTTTGTTATATCTACAGCAATCTGCTTTTCTTCTTGTTTGGCCATATCAATAATCAACAAACCCAATTGAAGAGCGTCTTCATTCGTAAATGATGTGAATTGCAGCGTTTCCTCATCATTTATTATCTTTTTCATGATTTCATCAAAGGATGCTGTACTCATATCTATCACCTCATGGATTTTATGCCCGATTTTTTTGATCTTTTCGTTCTAAAGCCATACTCCAGCCTGTAAGGATAGTGGCTCCTACCACCATCAATCCGCCTATCCAAGCAGTATGAATAAGTCCGATGGAATCAGTGATCACCCCACCCAGGTAAGCTCCGAGAGCAATGCCAGCATTAAAGGCTGCAATATTAATGGCTGATGCCACATCAACTGCCCCCGAAGTAAAGCGTTCTGCCAACATCACGACGTAGACTTGCAGTCCGGGCACGTTCATAAAATGAAGTAATCCCATCAAAATAATCGTAATTAATCCAATAACTTTGAATGGAGCAGTAAATGTTAAGAGAAACAGCACAACTGCTTGCAAGATAAACATATAGAACAGGGCAACAATCGGATTTCGATTTGCCACCTTACCGCCAACCACGTTACCGATTGCAATGGCAATTCCATAGACCACCAAAATTAACGTAATTGTTCCTTGTTTAAAACCAGTTATATCTTGAAGCAATGGGGATAAGTAAGTGAAGACGACGAAAGTTCCTCCATACCCCAAGGCTGTAATGATGAACAAAAGTAACAAACGACCATTGGTAATCACTTTAATCTGATCTCGAAATGTTGAAGGGGCACCTTTTCGCAACTCGGATGGAACAAGAATGCTGTTGGCTATAAAAGCGATGATCCCAACTGCGACAATCGCGATGAAGGCTGCTCTCCATCCCAGTTGTTGACCAATAAATGTTCCTAATGGTACCCCTGTGACGATTGCCACAGTAAGCCCCGTAAACATAATAGATATCGCACTAGCTCTCCTATTTTCCGGGACTACATCAGCAGCAATGGTAGACCCAATCGACATAAACACGCCGTGTGAAAACGCAGAAATGATCCGGGCAACAAGCAATACACCAATGCTCGTTGCACCTGCTGCGAGAAGGTTACCAGCAATAAAGACGATCATAATCCAAAGCAATAATGATTTACGCGACATACTGGATGTCAGTGAAGTCAAGATAGGCGCTCCAAAAGTTACTCCAAGTGCGTATAACGAAACCGTTAATCCGGCAGTAGTAACCGAAATATTCAGGTCTTGCGAAATAAGAGGCAGTAATCCGACACTAATAAATTCTGTTGTACCGATGGCAAAAGCACTTATTGCTAATGCTAAAAGCGCTAATGCGCTTCGTTTATTATCCAAGGCCATTTCTTTAATCCTCCTTACACTGTCCGACCGGCAAGTGTTATTATGATACAGAACAAACCTAATCGAAAGTACGTACTTTTTTGTGCTATAGGTACTGAAAAGTTCCTATAAAGTATTTCGACAAACAAAATCTCCTCGAGAAAACTATCAAAAAGGAATTACTATAACCGATCGGCAAATGTTATTATGATACATAACGAACTTAATCAAAAGTACGTACTTTTTTGTGCTATAGGTACTGAAAAGTTCCTATAAAGTTTTAGCAGGAGGGACCTTATGAATAAAAAGAAATATAATATTTCGGTTGAAGCTACGCTTGAAGTATTAGGCGGAAAGTGGAAATGCGTTATACTTTGCCACCTAACTCACGGTAAAAAACGTACCAGTGAATTGAAACGTCTTATGCCTGCGATTACACAAAAAATGCTAACCCAGCAACTACGCGAGCTAGAAAGTGACGGGATTATCAATCGAATTACTTACAATACGGTCCCCCCAAAAGTGGAATATGAACTAAGCGAATACGGATGGGGATTGAAAAGTATATTAGAATCACTCTGCTCATGGGGCGAACAACATATCATTAAAAAGTATGGAAATAAATTTGACGTATTAGAAGAAAGCATCTTAAATAGATAAAATCTCCTCATCTCGGCATTGGAAAAACCCCCTTGGTTAACGGAAAAACCTAGGGGGTTTAAACATAAATTTTATAATCACACCATTTACCGCGCTTCTTTTTCATCCGTTTGCAGATCTTTTTTCAACCAATCAATCAGTTCCTTCTCGCGAGCCTTGTTCATTTTTTGCAACTGCTCCGGTGACCACTCGTAAAAGCCTTGCCCATTCTTCTGCCCGTAGTTCCCTGCGTCCACCAGATTTCTCATCGTGGAAAGAGATGCCTGATGCGTGCCGAGGTCTGGGAACAAATAGCTGGAAATGGCGTCGAACACATCCAGCCCTCCCATATCCGCACTCATGAATGGACCCGTAACTGGCAAACGGCGGCCGATGCTGTATTGTACCGCTTTATCAATATCCTCGATCGAAGCGGCTCCCTGCTCATAGATGTACTGCGCTTCTCGAAAGAGCGCATACTGCAAACGATTCCCCACAGAACCGAGAATGTCTTTCTTGATGAGGATCGGCTTTTTGCCCATCGCATGCAGCAGGGCCATGGCCTGATCCACTGCTGCGTCCGACGTCTTCTCTCCGCGGATGACCTCTACCAGAGGAATCAGATGCCCGGGATTCCAAAAGTGCGTGACTAATGTCCGCTCGGGATGCTCCATCAAGCTGGCGATGGCAGTTGGGCTCAGCCCAGAAGTATTACTCGCCAGAATGGTGTCTGGAGAACACAATGCCTCCAGTTCTTGAAACATCTTTTGCTTCAGTTCCAGATTCTCTGGAATACCTTCAATAATAAAGGGAGTTCCTTGGACGCACTCTTGCAGAACAGTGGTGAACCGAATACGATTTTGGATTGTTTCCTTTTCATCAGGATGAACGACTTCGTAATCGCACAACAGTCCGATCTTTTCAGCGACGCCACCCTTCCCGCGCTGGACATCCCGCTCATCCATTCCCCAGATGTTCACATCAAATCCTGCCATGGCTGCCGACAGGGCGATGGAATGGCCCATCGTTCCCGCCCCAATGATCGCTACGCGTTTCGGCAACGTACTCATATCGCGGTCCACCCTCCATCCACCTTGATCGTTTCACCTGTAATAAAGTTAGCCATATCAGAAGCGAGGAATAGAACGGCTCCTGTAATATCAGACACTTGAGCTAACTGCCCTAACGGGATGCGGCTCAGCACATCCTGGTAAAAGTCCCGATCCTCAAACATTTTCTTCGTGAAATCAGTCTCAACAAAAGTAGGTGCCACACCGTTGACCTTTATCCCGTATGGAGCCCACTCCACTGCCAGCGCTTTGGTCAATTGAACCGCACCGCCTTTACTGGAGCAATACGCCGACCGTTTGATATAACCGACAAAAGCCATCTGGGACACCATGTTGATGATGCGGCCCCCGCCATTTGCTGCCATATGCTTGCCGGCGCGCTGCGAGCAGAAAAAGGTCCCTTTCAGATTGGTATCCAGCACGCGATCCCAATCCTCTTCTGTCACTTCAAACGCCGGTTTTGCGATGTTGATTCCCGCATTGTTGACGAGAATGTCCAGTCCTCCCAGAGTCGCGATTGTGTCGTCTACCATCTGATAGATGCTCTGAACATCCTGCATGTCCGCCGCCAAAAAGAAAGAATTCGGTTGAATCTGCCGCAATTCATGCGTCGCTGCTTCCAGATTCGCCGTATTGCGTCCCGTAATCATGACGTCGGCACCGAGCCGAGCAAATGCCATCGCCGCGTCCTTTCCGAGTCCTTTGCTGCCCCCGGTAATGAGAACCCGTTTTCCTCTCAGCTCTTGAAAAGAAGTCATAAACGCTTCGCTCCTTTCTGGCTAACGAACTAGATTACCCTATGAATCCTCTTTTTTTACATGCCAAGCGAGAACAGGACCACTGCTAAAATAACACCCAAAATCGGAACAACCACGGTTAATGCACCGAATGCAGGATACGCATCTTTGTGTGTCTCTCCCGCGATCGCGCGAATGGTCGTAACAACATAGCCACCATGAGGCAAGGAATCAAGCGATCCTGATGAAATCGCCACAACCCGGTGCAAGGCTTCAGGATTTACACCCATGTCCATATAGTGCGGCGCCAGCAACGGCAAAGCGATCGTCTGTCCGCCAGATGCAGAACCTGTGAGTCCGGCAATCACGCAAACCGCTACTGCGCTTCCTATCAGCGGACTGCCAGGAATGCTCGTCATAAAGTCAACGGCGGTCGCAAATGCTGGCGTCGCTTTGGCAACCCCACCAAAACCAACAACAGCCGCCGTATTCGCAATGGCGATCAGAGCACCCATCGTCCCTTCTGAAACAGCATGCCAGAAGTTGATAAAGTACTTCCGATGTAGCAGATAAGTCGCTATTACACCGCCAAGCAAGGCGAGAATAAGCGCGGACTCTTTAAACGAGTCATGGAAAACAAACGAAATCACGAGAACAACCAAGAGCGGAATCATGCTGACGAATGGATTGGGCAAATTGTCCCGCACCTTCAGGTTGTCTGTTTCCCGTGTGGTGAAGTGCTCCCCGTTTTTAACCGCTTTCATAATCATCCGTTTTAACCACCAGTAGCCAAAAATCATCATGAATACAGCCACGAGCAAGCTAACTTCCCAACCGGCATAGGGAGTGGTGTGCAAATATTGAATGGGAATCCAGTTCTGAATTTCAGGAGAACCAGCCGATGTCATGGTAAAGGTGGTAGAACCGAAGCCGAGCGCCGCCGGGATAAAACGCCTCGGCAGGTTCGCTTCCTTAAACAAGCTGATCGCCATCGGATAAACGGAAAAAGCAACGACGAACAAGCTCACACCGCCATATGTCAAAACCGCGCAGGCAATCACAATTGCGAGTGCCGCGTTTTTCATGCCGATCTTCTCGACGATCCATTTGGACACGCTGTCTGCCGCCCCGCTGTCTTCCATCAGCTTTCCGAATATTGCGCCGATAAGAAACATCAAATACCACGAAGTGATAAATCCTGTGAAGCCGCCCATGTAGTTGGAGACAAAGTTCGCTTCTCCCTTTCCTACCAACTGCGGAAAGAGTGGCAATCCATTAAAAACAGCTACGAACAAAGCGGAGAAAGGTGCAACAATCAGTAGGTTCATACCCCTCATCGTCAAAATAATGAGCAGCGCCAAGCCTCCGATTAAACCGATCATGCTAATCATCTGAATCACTTCCATTCTGTCGGTGATAGATCTAGCTGCCAAGAATCAAACTGGGAGAGAGGAAGCCACTCTCTAGGGAGCGGCTCCTTTTCCCTCTATTGTCTGGGGTTTATTTCTTGCCGTAGCGGCGTACGCGCAGCAACGCTTGTTCAGCATGGCCTGCAAAATTCTCCAGCTGGCACAGACGAGCTGCATATTCCCCAATGTATGCACTTGCTTCTTCGCTTACTTTTTGATACGTGACTGTTTTCAGGAACTTGCCTACCCACAGTCCGCCTGTATAACGGGCAGCGCCTTTGGTAGGCAGTGTATGGTTGGTTCCAATCACTTTATCACCGTAGGCAACGTTGGTTTCCGGGCCTAAAAAGAGGCAGCCGTAGTTGGTCATGTTGTTCAAGAAGAAGTCAGGGTCTTTCGTCAAAATCTCTACGTGCTCAAAAGCGAGTTTGTTCGCTTCAACGAGCGCTTCCTCCTGATCCTCTACCAAAATGATCACGCCGTAGTCACGCCAGGAGACACGCGCCACATCTGCAGTAGGGAGAATTTCCAGCTGTCGCTCGATTTCTTTGATCGTTTCATGTGCCAGCTGCTCCGAAGTCGTGATGAGCGCACCCGGTGAAGTTGGACCGTGCTCGCCTTGACCGAGAAGATCGGTGGCGATCATTTCAGCATCGGCTGTTTCATCAGCCACAACGAGCGTCTCTGTAGGTCCGGCAAACAGGTCGATTCCAACACGTCCGTACAGCTGACGTTTGGCCTCTGCCACGAAGGCGTTACCCGGGCCGACGAGCATATCTACTGGCTCGATGGATTCCGTTCCGACCGCCATCGCTGCCATCGCTTGAATGCCGCCGAGAATGTATATCTCATCGGCACCTGCCATATGCATCGCTGCAACCGTTGCCGCCGGAATTTCACCGTTAATCGGAGGCGTGCAAGCGATGACGCGTTTCACACCTGCTACCTTTGCGGTCAACACACTCATGTGAGCCGAAGCCACCATCGGATAGCGTCCACCTGGAATGTAGCAACCTACACTTTCTACCGGGATGTTTTTGTGACCCAAAATGACTCCGGGCAGCGTCTCCACCTCGATGTCGAGCATGGATTTGCGTTGCTCTTCCGCAAAGCGTCTCACATTGCTCTGCGCAAACTTGATATCCTCGATGGTCTGCTCCGGTACGCCACTGATGATTTCCGCGATTTGCTCGGACGTCAGGCGAAACTGCTCGGGGCTCCATTTATCGAACTTCGCTGACAGCTCGCGTACGGCTGCATCGCCTTCCTGCTCGATATTCTGAATGGTTTGGCGTACGGTTTCCGCTACTTGCGCGTCATTTTGTGCGATTTCATTTTTTGCTTTTCCTTGTTTCAAAAATCTAGCCATTTTCTTGACCTCCCGTTTTAGCATACGTATGCATTTTTCAGAATTTTTTTCTCGCTTCCTTGTTTTGCATACGTATGCAAAAAGGAGCGAGAAGAAATCAGACAATTTTCAAATCTATATGCAAATACTAATGATCGCGCTTACATTTGTCAAGCGATTATTTTTGTTTCTTTGTCGTACATCGCTCGATCAATTGGCCATGAACTAGTTTTGCCACGGGTTCTACCGTATTTATTTTCATTTCATTCAGCAGCGTATTGATAGTTAATTCGATCATTTCGTCGACTGGCTGCTCCCACGTCGTCAACTCATAGGAAGGCCATGACGCCATCTTGATATTGTCAAATCCTACGATCGCGATGTCCTCAGGAACCGATAGCTTCATCGCCTTTACCGCATCGAGCGCTCCAAATGCAGTGATATCATTCGCCCCAAAAATGACATCCGGTCGCTCTTCTTGCTGCAGCAGGCGTAGGGTCGCTTCATATGCTCGCTTGTACGTGTAGTCGCCCTCTTCAATGATGGGAGCCAAACCTTTTTCCTGGAGAAAATCGCAAAAGCCCCTCTGCCGATCCTGACTCGTCGAGGTATTGATCCGCCCAGTGATATACGCCATTTTTCGATATTCCTGCTCGTACAGATACTTCGCGATCTGTTGAGCGGCAGCATAGTTGTCACAGCTGATCGAATAGCACGGGATGTCTTTGCTGTAGCGGTTGAACAGGACTACAGGGATGTTGTTCTCATGCAGCTGGGACACGACTTTGGACGACAAATAAGCATCCGTCACGATTACTCCCTCAACGTTGTACTCCAGAAATTGCGTAATTTCTTCCTGTTGGATCTCGTCGTTTTCCGTGTATACAAATAAGACGTGATACCCTTTTTCCCGAAGTCCCTTGGTGAATTTCCCCAATACTTCATGGTAGAACGGGTTTTCGATATCACGCATAGCCAGCCCAATGATGTTGGTCTTGTTCATGATCAAGCCACGAGCGAGGGCATTCGGTCGGTAGCCTAGCTCCTTCGCTACTTCCAGCACTTTTTTCTTTGTTTTTTCGGATACATTTGAGCCGGGGGTAAATACACGCGAAACGGTAGACTGAGAGACTTTTGCCAATCTCGCTACTTCCATCGCATTTACCGGTTTTTTCTTCACAAAGATTCCCTCCGAACACAGCGAAGCACGTTGGGGCTAGAGTCCCCCTCGATACTGTAAGAATACAATTTTATATGAACAATCTGATTATACCATTAATCGTGAAGGCCTGCTCGTTCTACTGCCTGACTTGCTCAATAAAGTGCCTTGCCGCCATGGAAAGGTAATGATCCTTTAGCCAGATGATGCCCGATGCGGCATTCAAATGCTTATGCCCTTACGTGGAATGTGCGTGGGCAGGAAGTCGTTAAAAATCATTAAAATAGCAAAAAGAAGGATGAAAATCGTTATGATTTTTATCCTTCTTTTTTATGGAATGAATAACCTGCGTGGTTTTAGCATGGCCTAACCTGAACATTGAATACCACATTTTCCAGCTGATTGGAATAAGAATTGTCATGCTAGAACAAAATAGGACAAGTTCTTTTTACGACTGTAATGAAGCTGCAAAGGAGGAAAACCATGTGGAAAACAATTGTTTCAAATCTTCCTGCCTGGCCAGTTTTTATTCAAGCCGCAGTCGTTTTTCTTGTTCCTTATGCGATTTCAAGATTATTTCATTGGATTCGTACAACGGAGGAAGAGTGATATAGATGGAAAGTATCGCTCCATTTACAGACGATTACCTATCGAATTTGAATCTTATCCGTCAGGAAATCGCCCAAAACGCAGATGTGCATATCCGCGAATTTTCTTTCGGACAGACTGCCAGTCGTGCTTCCATTATTTTTGTAGATGGGTTATCCGATCGCGATCTCATCGATAATACTATTCTGAAAACACTCATGGATGATTCTGTGGCAGTGTTGGTACAGGAGAATTCTTCGGGGGACGTTTCTGTATCCAAAGATTTTTTCATCAATCATGTGCTTTCCATCCATGAAATACTGGAATGCCGGGATGTATACGATCTGAGGACAAAAGTATTGACTGGCTTCACGGCACTGTTGATTGAAGGGACCGCAAATGCTCTCCTTCTTAATACCGTAAAAGTAAAAACAAGAAATATAGATGAACCTGTCTCAGAATCTTTGGTCAGAGGCCCTAGAGTAGGCTTCACGGAAACGTTAAGCGAAAATACCGCCCTCTTGCGCAGACACGGTGAAAATGGAGATCTTCTCTTCCTAAAATTTCAGGTGGGCGAGCGTGCAAAAAAAGAGCTGATTATCGCCTATATGAAAGAGATTGCGAATCCCGCGTTGGTTGAAGAAGTAAAAAACCGAATTACGAAAATTAAAATTGACCATGTGCCGGAATCCGGTTATGTGGAGCAACTTATTGAAGATAATTATCTCAGCCCATTCCCGCAGGCGCAGAGCACAGAACGGCCTGACCGCGTCATCAGTGCATTAATGGAAGGACGAGTGGCCATCTTGCTG
The DNA here is from genome assembly GCF_013284275.1 of Brevibacillus sp. HB2.2. Lineage (NCBI taxonomy): Bacteria > Bacillati > Bacillota > Bacilli > Caryophanales > Paenibacillaceae > Brevibacillus > Brevibacillus sp. HB2.2. The sequence goes on along the minus strand of NZ_JABSUV010000049.1, from coordinate 33,639 downwards.
GATGGTACTCCTTTTGCCTTAATCGTTCCAGTGACGTTCAGCATGCTCCTGCAATCGCCTGAAGACTATTATGAGCGCTGGATTCCAAGCACATTCATTCGCTTGTTGCGCTTTTTCACTGCCTTTTCTTCCTTACTTATACCGGCCCTCTATATTTCCTTTATCTCTTTTCATCAAGGGTTAATTCCTACCGAATTGGCTATTTCCATCATCAGCACTCGACAAGGAGTTCCATTTCCCGCTCTGTTGGAGGCACTGATCATGGAAGTTTCTATCGAGATTATGAGAGAAGCCGGTCTTCGATTGCCGAAACCAATCGGCCCTGCCATCGGGATTGTCGGTGGACTGATTATTGGTCAAGCTGCAGTACAAGCAGGTATTGTCAGCCCAATTATGGTAATCGTCGTAGCTGTCACTGCTATTTCCTCCTTTGCCATTCCGTCATACAACCTAGGTATTTCCTTACGTCTCATTCGGTTTTTGGTCATGTTCTCCGCAGCCATGTTTGGATTGTACGGGGTGATTTTGTTTTTTCTCTTGCTTACGAGTCATTTGGTAAAACTAAAAAGTTTTGGTGTACCTTATGTTACTCCTGCTGTTCCCTATCGGTTAAGGGATTGGAAAGATTTTATGGTGCGCATGCCACTCATGATGATGAAACGCCGGCCAAAAATGCTGCATACGAAAGAGCCGACTCGCAAAGGATAGCCACTCAGTATAGTAGGTGAAGCCCAAAATGTTACCCACCCGAAATGATCGGATCACCACCTCGCAAACAGCAGTGATCATCATCAACTTTATATTGGGAGCGGGAATCCTTACCCTGCCTAGAATCTCAGTGGAAAAAGCAAAGACACCGGATGTTTGGATAAGTGTCATCATTGGCGGTTTACTCGCGATGCTCGCTGGGATAATCATTGTAAAATTAAGCCAGCGGTTCCCTGAGAAAACGTTTTTTGAATACAGCCAGGAAATTGCAGGGGAATGGGTTGGAAGGATGCTCAGCCTTTTGATCATCTGTTATTTTTGTATGACCTCATCTCTTCAAGTCCGATCTATGGCTGAAGTAACAACCTTTTACTTGCTGGAGAAAACCCCAATGTGGGCCATTGTTATGGTATTTTTGTGGGTTGCTCTTTATCTTGTCATAGGTGGCATCAATTGTCTCGCCCGTATGCTTGAGATTATCTTGCCAATTACTGTCCTCTTTTTTTTGGTGGTTTCCTTGATGAGCATAAAAATTTTTGAAATCGATCATCTTCGTCCCGTATTGGGGCTGGGGTGGAAACCGGTGTTCGATGGGATTAAACCAACTGCGCTCGCCTATACCGGTTTTGAAATAATGATGATTCTGGTGGTATACATGAGACAGCCAAACAAAGGCGTGAAAGCCGTTGTGGTGGGAATCAGCGCCTCGTTGATCTTTTACCTGATGACAGTCGTGATGGTCATTGGGGCGTTTTCAATAGATGGAGTCGTCACAAGGACATGGCCGACCATTGATCTCATACGAAGCTTTGAAATTACCGGTTTACTCTTTGAACGGTTTGAATCGTTGCTGCTCGTATTATGGATTATGCAAATCTTTTCTACTTTCACGTTGGCTTACTACTCAGCCGCTCTAGGCCTCGCCCAGCTCTTCAAGAAAAATATGGAGCCGTTTCTATTCGGATTGCTGCCTGTGATCTACATCATTACGATGACTCCAAAAGAAATCAATAGTGTATTTGCACTTGGAGATTTTGTGGGCGATGCAGCCTTTTTCTTATTTGGTGTAATGCCCCTTCTCCTTCTTATTATTTCTGGCTGGAAGGTGGGTAAGCATGAAGCAAAGTCATCATCGTGAGTGGCTCCTCCTCTTGACATCGTTATCTGTTTTCCTGCTCTTCTTACTGACCGGATGCTGGAGCAGCAACGATATCGACAAGATGGGTATGGGCATCGGTTTGGCATTGGATGCCAGCAACAAATCAAATGTTGAAAAAAAGCTGGAAAAGCAGGGAAAGGGCCCTCCTCACGTTGACACAATCACCATGACCTATCAATTTATTAACCCAAAAGCAACAAGCAAAGAAAGCAGTTCGGCAGGACCACAACAAAAAGCATATTTGAATGCGTCCCAAACTGGTGAATCTATCCTTCCAATCATCCGTGAATTTTCATTGAGTCATGATACCCCCTTGTTCAGCCCACACTTAAAAGTCATTGTGATTAGCGAGGCTCTGTTACACACACATCGTTTGGAATCTTTGCTGGATCTATTTCTGCGAGATAATGAAATACGTCCAAGTTGCTTGTTATTGGTTAGTAACGGGAATGCCCGCGATGTCTTGGAAACCAAAAAACCGGGAGAATTGCCAGCACTCAATTTGCTTGGAATCGTAGATAACCGAAACCGAACAGCCAAAATTTTACCTCCTGTGTCACTCGCCAAATTAACGGCCAAGTTGAATTCCGAATCAAGCTTTCTCTTGCAAAATGTTGCCGCTTCTAACAAGGAAGTGAAGTTTGAGGGGGCAGCCGTGATCAATGGAAAGACAAAAAAATGGGCGGGATTTTTAAACGAATTGGATTTGGAGGGCATAACGTGGATAACCGGAAAAGGTAAAGGAGGGCTAGTGAGAAGCCTTGACAAGGAGACAGGTCAACTCATCATCTATGAGATCGAGACCATGGAGAGCAAAATCACTCCCCTTGTTGACGGAAACAAGATTTCCTTTGATGTGCATATCAATTCGAAGGGACGCTTGTCTGAAAATTGGGTGTTGAACGCAAATCCTTTTGAAAATGAATTCCTGAAAAGGGTGGAAAAAGCGGCTGAATTGGAAGTACGGAAACTGGTCAAGAGTGTCACAGCAAAAATGCAAAACCATTTCCATGCGGATGTTGCCGGATTCGGAGAACGTTTGCGAATCGAGTATCCAAAAACGTGGGAGAAAGTAAAAAAAGATTGGGATCAAACATTCAGCACTGTACCCATCACTTACTTCGTAAAGCTTACCACTACTGATTTCGGCGCATCAGGGCCTAGCAAGTGAAGCTTCCTTTCGTTCTGTTATCCATTAATTGCGATTGGAGTAAGATGCCCCCTCTCCCTTACTCCATTCCCTCTTCGTATGAATCACTTAACTTCTGCTATGACCATACCGTCCAGCGACTTTTGCAGACCATATGTTGCAAACGCTGAAATAAGGTGTTATATTAATTGACGTATCAATCATTGATGCGTCAATTATCATCAAGGTATCATGCTCAACTGACCGTATGTTGTCATTGCTTGTGGATATATGACTGAGTTCCTATTCATATTGCCCCCGGGAGGCATTTTTCATGACACGAAAGGAATTGGAAGAGGAGCAAATACTGAATCTGCTCATCGGATTAACCAATAAAATAAGTCCCAAGTTCGAACGCTGTACCGGAATCAGCTCTACTCGTCTCGCGATCTTGCAAATCCTTTGCGAATGCAACGAAATCAATCAGTCCCAGCTACAAAAGCACATCAATATCGACAGTGCTGCCATTACACGCCATCTGAAGCAACTGGAAGCGGATGGCATGGTGACCCGACACAAAAATCCAAATGATAACCGCGAAACCTTCGTTCGTCTATCCGAAGAAGGCCATCATCGGATTGAAGGGTACAAAAGCGAGAAACGAAATTTTATCCAGCAGATTCTGGAAGGCTTCAGCGAGGATGAAACGCAGGTCTTAACTGATTTTCTCAAACGGATGCAAAACAACATTTGATTGTTCCAGAAAGGAGTCTTTTTACATGAAAAACACCGTACAAAGAACAAATGATTTTCGTGAAATCACGTTTGGTCGTCGTTCTGTCAAACTTTATGATCCCGAAATAAAAATCAGTCGCGAGGAAATGATTGAAATTTTAGCGGGAGCCACGCGTGCCCCATCTTCAGTCAACATGCAGCCTTGGCGCTTTGTGGTGATCGAAAGTCAAGAAGGGAAAGAAAAGCTTGCAGAGCTGGCACGCTTCAACAAAACGCAGGTACTCACCTCTTCCGCCGTCATTGCCGTATTCGTCGACATGAATAATGCGGAATATATGGACGAGATATTTGGAAAAGCTGTCGAGCTCGGATACATGCCGCAGGACGTGAAGGACATGCAGCTGAAAGCCGTAAAGCCTTACTACGCCAATCTACCAGCTTCTGACCTGCGCGATGTCAATTTTATCGATGCCGGGCTCGTATCCATGCAATTGATGCTGGTTGCCCGTTCATTCGGCTATGACACGAACCCGATCGGCGGCTATGAAAAGGATCAAATAGCAGAAGCGCTGGATTTGGACAAGGATCGCTATCAACCGATCATGCTGATCAGTATCGGGAAAGCAGCCAAGGAAGGATACCCCTCTTACCGTCTCCCTGTTGAGACAGTAACAACCTGGAAATAATTCAAATTCGTTGGAAGAAAGGGAGAAAACCATGCTTATTATACATGCCCATCTGCAAGTGATACCCGCACAGGAAGAAGCCTTCCTTCAAGCCGCCAAAGCCCTGGTTGCTGCAAGCCAAGCGGAAGAAGGAAATGTAGGATACACCCTTATGAAAAGCACAGAGCAAGAATATCACTACACCGTGGTAGAGAAGTGGAAGGACGCTGCCGCAGTAGCAGCCCACAATGCAAGCGCTCATTTTCAGGCTTTTGTGGAGCAAGCTCCCTCCTTTTTTGCAGCAGCTATGGAATTGGAAGTATACGCAGGAGAGCCTGTGAAGTTGTAAGTTGTCATTCTGATGTACGGAAAAACAGCGAGGTTGGTCCTGCGATCAGCCTTGCTGTTTTTTTGTAGGGAGGAAAGACGCTGCCGCCAACAATTTATTGACAGCGCTTTCTTTATCCCTTACATTAGTAACCAATATAATATTTTGTGATGGAGATCAGGAGATTCACAATATTTCATTTGGTATGGTTTAACCTACCAATGGAATTTGTGGATCTTTTTTTCATCCAAATGGAGGAGGCAGAACATGAAAAAACTAGTTACATCCCTGGCAGCCGCTCTCGCTATTACAACAAGCTTTGGAAGCGTATCTTTTGCCGAAGCGGATAAGATTGTCATCGCCCACCGCGGAGCGAGCGCATACTTGCCGGAACATACGCTGCCCGCAAAAGCGATGGCTTACGCGATGGGAGTCGACTACATCGAACAAGACGTGGTCATGACAAAGGACAACAAACTGCTCATCATGCACGACCATTATCTGGACAGCGTAACCAATGTAGCGGAGGTCTACCCTGATCGAAAACGAAAAGACGGCAGGTACTACGTTATTGATTTCACTCTTGACGAGATCAAGAAACTGAAGACAACAGAGGTCTTCACAGTGGAAAACGGCAAACAGGTACAAGATTATCCGGATCGCTTCCCACTCTGGAAATCCAACTTCAGTGTTCACACTCTGGAAGAAGAGATTGAGCTGATCCAGGGTATGAACAAAAGCACGGGTCGTAACGTAGGGATCTATACGGAGATCAAAGCTCCCTGGTTCCACAGACACGAAGGAAAGGACATCAGCCTCGCAGTGCTGCAGGTGTTGAAAAAGTACGGCTATGTGTCCAAGAATGACAAAGCGTACATACAGACTTTCGACCCCAATGAAGCAAAACGGATTCGCACGGAACTCTATCCACAATTGAATATGAACGTGAAGCTTGTACAGCTCATGGCGGAAACGGGCTGGAACGAAACCATGAACTATGAAAACGGTAAGGCCGTTCCCTACAACTACGATTGGATGTTTGAAAAAGGGGCGATGAAAGAAATTGCGAAATACGCAGACGGCGTAGGGCCATGGAAGCCGATGATCATCAAAGAAGAGTCGACAAGAGACCACCTGATCATTACCAATCTTGTCAAAGAAGCTCATGAAGCTGACCTGGAAGTGCATCCATACACCTTCCGAGCAGATAAAGGACAAATCCCTGCCTATGCAGCAAGCTTCGAGGAGCTGCTCGATCAGTTCTACTTCACAGCAGGAGTTGACGGGGTGTTTACGGACTTCCCTGACCGTGCCGTTGATTTTTTACGAAAAGCGGAGTACCAAAGCAAAATGTCCAAAAACCAGCGTAGCTGACACAGACCGCAAAGTAACTTAGAAACATGAAAACACCTCAGTAACACTAAAACGCCGGTATCTTGTACGCTAAGGATTACCGGCTTTACTAATTTTGGGATTCTTTTTGGGACATAGCAGAGTTACTATGGACCACTCGGGAGAAGGTCGAGCTAAGCGGATCTATATAAACCAAAAGAGCTGCACGCCGAAGCCCAGCTCCAGTCGTACAGCCCCTTTATCCTGTTTACGCCTTACGGTAGAAAGTAAAGCGAACTCCGCACAATGTTGTCCAGCATTTCACGTTCCGCGGTTACCGTGGTCACCGTAATCCCGTGCATAACATTAACCAGGTATTGGGCCAATGCTTTCAAATCCCAGGTTCCCTTCAACTCACCGGTCTGCACCGCACGTTCCAACAGTTGATAAAAGGCTTCCTCGTTCTCAGCCATATTGGCTTGGACCAGCTTAAATACCTCCGGGTGGGAAGCTGCCAGCTCTAACGAGGCATTCACCATAAAGCAGCTTCTGCGGCGCGTATATTCGATGACCTCGTGAAAATAGCGCAGCAGAAGTTCTTTCGCCGGCCTTTGTTCATACAAGATAGCCGCCAGATGCTGTTTGGATTGCCGGTCGTAACGCTCCAGCGCCTGAAGGTACAAGTCCTCTTTACTTCCAAACGTCTCATAAATGCTGCTTCGGCTAAGTCCAAGCTGCTCAACCAAATCCTGCATAGAACAACCCTCGTACCCTTTATCCCAAAACACGTCGATTGCCAGATCCAATACTTTTGGAATTTCAAAACTTTTATTTCTGCTCATACCCCACCTCTTCCCAAAACAACCTCAAGCGGCTAGGAAGGTGCGTGAAAGTCCGGTTTCACTTAAGCTTCTACAAACTTCAGGATCTCGACGTTAAACTTGTCCTTCTCTTCAAACACGAGTCCATGGCCGCTTTCTTCAAACACGATGATTTTCGCATCTGGAAGCCCGTTAATCTGAGGCTCAAAAGACATTGTATCATGCTTGCCTTGGAAAATACGAACGGGCACATGAATTTGGGCCAATTCTTCCCGCGAATCTTCATAAGCAAGGCTCTTGAGCGACATTGCAAGAGCTATAGGATCGGTCTCTAGCGACATCCGGTTGTACCAGTCGACAAAAGCCTGGCTCGGCTTTTGATGGAACAAAGAGCTGTTGAATCCTTCAATTAGCTGTGGACGATCCTGCTGTGCAGCTTCTACAAGAGACTCCACAACCTCAACGGGCAAGCCATAAGGATAATCCGGTCTTTGCGTGAAGAGAGGCGTAGCGGCGGAGGCTAGCACCAGCTTGGAAACGCCATAACCCTGATGTCTTGCCATATATCTCACCGCAACGGCCCCACCCATCGAGAAGCCGACCAGTGTCGCATTTTCGATCTCCAGCTGCTCAAACACCTGGCGAATGTCATCCGCAAACTGATTGTACGAATAGCCGTTGAACGGACGGTCAGATTTCCCGAAACCTCTCAAATCAATACCGATGTAACGAATGCCTTTGAACGGAAGAACGTTTCTTTGGTATTCATACATGGCTTGCCCGACAGGAAGGCCATGTATGAACACAACCGGCTTCCCTTCGCCGATATCCTCCACATACAAGGTTACGTTGCCTCCCACCGGTACATAATGACCGGAAGCTGTTGTTAATCTTTGAGTCATAATAATGATCCTCCTATATTATCCGAGTTTAAGATTTTTAACGCATTCGGGAATGATCGTTCCGAAAAGGTTTTTAAAAATCGAGTCCCTGAGACTCGATGGTTGCTTCCTACATCATTTCCGAAACAAGTCTGTTTCTCTCTTTTCGGAACGATCGTTCCTTTATAGCGATGATTATACTCTCTCTTACTCCTTGGAGTCAAGCGGGGGGAAAGCCGTTTAAAGTCACTGTCATTGTTTGTTGGAGAATGAAACAGCGGCGACCTAAGACCTAAAAGTAAAGGCTTAGACTACCGCTGTTGTTACTGTGCGTCTATTCATACCCATGAAACCCTAGGATTTGCATAATGGGATTTGGCACCTCTGTTTGAGGGTTCTTCCAAAAGGGCTGCTGCTAAGATTACGTTCTCATCCGACGATTATATCCATTAAAGTGCTTAAGCATTTGGGTGAAATCATGAAGCTCCTCATCTTTCCAATCCGAGATTCGTTCAAAAAAAACAGACTCTTTCTCCTTAAGCGCTTCTATTATTTTTTGTTGTCCATGCTCGGTAAGAGATAGCACAATTTCACGACCATCATTAGGGGAAGCTGCTCTGCTCACGTACCCCAGAGCCTGGAGCTGTTTGACAAGGCGACTGACCGAGCTTCGGTCCATCGCAGTTGATTCCGCTAAAGTGGCAGCATTAGTTGGGCCATAGGAGTACAGCCAGCGAACAATATGGAAAGCTGCAGGCTGTAAGGAGGAATCGAATTTCGCTGCAGATCTGACATTTAGGGCATGTGAAGCGCTGATGAGTGCGTTCAGCTGCTCGCCCAACTCAATCTCCAGTTTCTCCCTCGATTCATCTTTGGATGGAGTATTGTTCATCCTCACTCACCTTTCTTTCGATCGTATAATCATTCAATTTTAATTGACATATATCAATCAACTCAATATGATGGACATATGTCAATTAAACACCCTAACTCGCCTATTTTTATTCAAAAAAATTGTATCACATGAAGGAGACATGATGATGACTAAAAAAGCAACGGTTGTTATAACAGGTGCCACCAGCGGTCTTGGACAGCTTGTCTCGATTGAATTGGCAAGACGCGATTTTGACCTTGTCTTGACTGCAAGGAGTAAAGAACGTTCTGAAGCTACTAGAAAACAGATTGAAGCAATTACATCATCAGCGAAGGTTGACTTTTTTTATGGAGATTTATCGCTATTAAAGGATGTTAAACGGGTTGGCAGTGAAATAGCAGCCGCTTACCCTAAAATTGATGTGCTGTTGAACAATGCGGGAATTCATGCCTTCGAGCCCCGTATTACTCCCGAGGGGCTTCCTGAAATGATTGCTGTCAATTATTTATCGCCGTGGCTGTTGTCACATACGATAAAACCGTCTCTACAAAACGCAGGGAAGGCCAAAGTTGTCAATGTTGCCTCTGAAGCTTCACGCCGTCACGGCGTTTTAAAGCTCCCCGAAGATTTAACAGATACAACTCCCTTTACCGCTCGCGGTTCATCCGCCATTTATGGAAAAACCAAATTGTTCAATATTATGTTCACTGCTGAACTGGCAAGAAGGTGGGCAGGTACGGGAATCAGCGCAAATGCGCTAAATCCAGGATTTAATGTTACCGGACTAGGACGAGAGCTTTGGTTTGCATCCGCATTAGAACGATTGTTGAAAGCCCTTCGCCTTGGAGATCCGCGAAGAGGAGCCGATATTATTACACGATTGATTGTAGAGCCGGAATATCAAAAAATGACAGGTGGGTACTTTAATGTTGGGACCGGAAAACCAATTGAACCGGTACATCCCGGGGGAGATGCTGCAATGCAGCACAAATTGTGGCAGGCTACAGAAGATTTGCTGGCGCAAAAGGGGTTTGTTTCCTAAAAAGCGATTTCCCCATGACAGCTTATCTCATGCAGCGCTAAGATATCGCTCATTTCACAATAAGGTACATTAGTGAGACCTTTCCATCATTGCTTTGGAAGATTATTTAACATGCTCATTTTGAGCATACGATTAATCAAAAAAGGCATTTAATGAAAAATGTTCTTCACTTTTTTCCATACACCCCACTTGATTAGGATGTCCACTTACTCTTCCAAGTGAATAATCTAATTTCGTAAAAACTGAAACAAACCTCTCCGCTCACATAATTGTGAGGGTTGAGGTTTGTTTTTACTCTATTACTATCAATTTTCCTGATACAATGACTTCATCCTATAAGAAAGGTTGCTGTGGGTAGTAATGAAGAATGAACGTCAACCTTACACGGATTTTAGAGAAATGTACCGCGATATCGATGTCGCAGCAGAAGCTTACTACAACGAGTTTTTCCATGCCTACAAGACGGAAGGGCGATTCCCCGAAGTATATACGCCCGAGCAAACGAAAAGAGCTTCTAGTGCCATCCAACTTCTTCAACTCTTGGAATGGGAATGGAACCCGGTTCGTTTACTGGCATTACTATCGACAGTAGGTGCTGCCCTAGGAATCGGACGCCCTATACCTGTTTATGATTTTTGTTCAATGATTGAAGGTGCAGCGATAATAGGTTCTCCCTATTTAGACTACTATACTAAAAAGAAAGACATTCTTATAGCTACGTTGGAGATGTTTGCAAATGAGGAGCCATAGAAGTTAAAAAGGACGTTATACCGTTAAACCCCGCCTCGACTCTGATAGAGCTTGTGGCGGGGTTTGTTTCTATTTGGCTAGAAAATAAAAATAAGCCGAGGAAAAACAGATGTGCATACCTGTTTTTCACTCGTGTTCTAAGAAAATAAAGTTGTAGACTGAAGGTGTAAGTTTATCAAGCTTTTCAAGAATAATAATCATTTACCTTCGGAAAATAGGTTTTAGACTGGAGAGTAGAGAGGATAGAAACCAGCCCCTATATTGAAAAATAAAGTTTTAGACCGAGTTACTAAAACCTAATTAACATGCAAGGTTAGGCTCTAAGAAAAATCTATATTCTAGATTTAATGATTCGTCATTTTCTAGATGTTCAGGATATTCGATATTTTTATCTCGATAAAAAATTGCCTGCTCTAAAGTTGGAACACTATCAAATTCTCCAATACGTTGTCTCCTTCCATCGAAAAGAACTAAATACCCCATAAAATGTATATCTGTGTTTTCCTCATGCGATGTACGAATGTAATCTCGTAGTTGTATTGCTCCTTCAATAGCTCTTCTTTCAGAATAATCGCTTGTCTTTCTACGAGTTTCTAAGTTGAATGATTTCCCAAGCCATTTTACTTCTAAAAGGGCAACAGCTTTTGACATTTTCCACGTTACCTTAAGATCCACTGGATTATCATCATCGACATTTTGTTCCCTTTTAACTTCTGGATTTCCTCTTAATACACTACGTAGGAAAATCCACAATGAATCTCTTAAAGAATGTTCTGGACCTGGCTTAAATCTTAATCTGTCCGAATTAATCCAACTATCACTAATCTTACTACATATCGAATACCTTGCATTTTTATTATAGTATTGCCATAAGGCGGCATGTAGATCTTTAAAAGTAGGTTGAGCAAATATACTGTAAGAAGCTGAATCAGGGTTAGTAACAGGGATCGACATCCCATTGGCCCAAATAAACTCTATTTTATGTTCAAACAAGTAGCTTATTACATTTTTATCTTGTAAATTAAATTGTCCCATCGTACAAAGTAAACATTGGTTTTCGTTCAAAATAATTATGCATGTCTCTTCACGAAAATTTTCCATTACTTCTTTTCTGTGCACAAGTCTTCCTATTGATAAGTCCACCTTTTCAGTTGTAACTACACAAGCAAAATTCCAACTAATCTTCTCGGGAGGATGATATTTAAAAAGCTCAGAAATAAAAGAAGTAAAAATAACTATATCTGGCATACTTTGCTCTTGCGAAAACGCCCTGCTAATTTTCAACTCTAAATTCTCTGATACGACTTTATTTAGAAGTGTTGGGTCTATCATTGGGTTCACCTGTTTTCTTTTCAGATAAAAGTAATAAATAGTCGATCCATATAGATGCGGGTATAAAAATGTCATTTCTAAAGTCACCAATAGCATTTTTTAATGCACCAAACTGCTCATATAAACTATTTGAATCTTTACTATGTAAAGTTGTTTTTATTCCATGTTCTTGAGCTAACGATAACTCAGGTTCCTCATTAATAGCTCTTGAAACAATAGGTAAAGATTTCGTTAAACACGCACTAATACTTGCATCAAGATACTTGATTCGCCATTTAAACCTATCCAGTTGCATAAACTCATTAAACAAGCCAGTAGTTATTACTGTACCCGCTTTATTTGAAATAGTATAAAAGTCTTCACCAGTTGAAGAAATAACAGTACCCTTTCTGATTAGCAAATCCAACTCGTTGTTTATTTCAGAGCTAAAAGGTCCTCCAAATTTATGATGGCTGAAATGATAGACCCATTCGTTTGACTTATGCCCATCATAAATACTTAATAAAAGACTCAAATAAGATAACAAAGTGATCTCAGTCCGATGTAACTCATCATATTTTTTTTGTGAAATCATCAATAAATACAGTATATCAAAGCTTGCTTCTGGGCAATTTTTCACTTTTGATCCCCACTTATCATAGCACTCTCTATTTCTTTTAATGCAATGTTGAACAGACTCAGTCGCCCTCTTTGTACTGAGGACAGGTTTGCCCATGTCAACATGTTAATAAGATTGAATTGTTCTTTCCCCATTTGTTTTGCAAATGTTTTTACCAAGCCTGATGAGTTTAAATTTGCAGTGATTACTAATTGATGACCTCTATTAACAAACTCAGCAAACATTTCACCAGCATTTGCTTCGTAAGCTATGTCTAATGAGCCCTCCGGGGTATCAATTAACATTGCCCCTTCAGATGTACCGTCAGCAATATAATCAACTATTGCCATACGCAAAGCAATATCTATAAAAAACTTCTGTGACTCAGATAATTGATGGTCAGCAGTTCTTCCAGTATCCTTAAGTGTTAATAGAAATGCGAGTAACTCCTTAGCATCATTTGTCTCTTGCGTAAAGGTAATATCAACATCTAAACCGGTAAACGCCCTTGCTAAAGATTTAAATTTTGGCAAAAATATTCTTTGTGCTTCCTCATACTTTTTATTCAGCAAAGAATGTAACTCAAGAACCTGTTCTCTTAATTTTTCTTTTTTAGCTGTCTCCTTATCCTTGTCAACCTCAACTTCAAGAATTGCCGAATGAAGAGAGAGAATTCGTTTTTGTACTGCATCGTCTACTACCTCTTTTTTATTACTCTGTAATGAGATAAATGTAGAGGTTTGCTCAATTTCCATTACTTCTGCTTTTGAATGTTCAATATAATTGCCGAGTGATTCCAATTCATTTCGTAAACGAGTGGATCTTGTGACTCTATCAGTTAGACCATAGTTTATTTGTGCTAACTCTTCATCAACTTCCTTTAATTTCTCTACCACCGAAGATTCATCAACCTGATTTTCGGTTAAATTTGTATGGCACAACGGGCATTGATGATGTTGAAGATAAGCCTCTGCACTTTTCCATACTTCAGAATCTGAAGTATTACAAATCACGCAATGGCCTTTTAACAATTCCGAAATAATTGGGCTATTTTTCAAATCAACACTGTCCAATGAGGAAAAGAGAGAATTATACAGTTTGTCATACTCATTTTTAGTAAGATGCTGTTGTGCAGTTAGTTCAGCAATTTGAGCCGTGATTATATCTAATTCTGCTTTAGTCTTTAGATAAGCATTTTCTGCCGTTTGTAATCCATCTAATAAACTCTCGTACTTTTCTTTTAGGGCAGCCTCAGTAAATTCCTGATCAACAGTGTTCTCTTCTTCCTTATTTGCAAATTCATTTTGCAAGGCTTCAATACGTTTGTTTAATTTATTGATTTCAAATTGTAAATTTCGGATTCGTGAGTTGGACTTTTGAACCTCAATAGCCAGTCGATCAGCTTCAGCAGCAGTTTCTGGGCTTATACCGAGCGTTAAGAACAGCGTTGGTGTAAGGATACCTGGTTCCCAGAACAGCAACTCACGATCTTCATCAAATGACATAATTTTCACTTGTAAAAATGCAAATTGATCAAATGAGTTCAATCCCATTAATTCGACAACAGCATTTTCATAGTTTGAAAAAGTTGCTCCCTGACATTCAAAGGCCACCACAGAATTATCAGGAAAGAAATTCCTTGAAACACTTAGTATACAATTATTTAACTCAAAGGTAACCGTGACATTAGCAAAGTCTCTGTCTATATCATTAATCCTTCCATCAAAATACTCTGATACAAATTTTGTGGATTTATAGAACTCTGATACAGACCTAATTTTCCTTCTTGGTGAATTAATTATTCCTGTTAAACCATAGTTAATACAATTCAATAATGTTGACTTTCCTAGTCCATTAGCACCAATAATACACGCTGCAGGCTTTTCAAAATCTAAAAAAATTAAGTGATCTTTTGACTCATATAGGGAAAAATGTTTAAGTTCAAGTGATTTTAATCGTGGGAGGTGTAGTTTTTTTGTCTCCATTTCTCAATTCTCCTTTTGTTCACACGTATATAATCGCCATTACAGTCAATTAAAAAAACACTTATAAATATTAGTATGCCCGAAACAAATTTCTATAATTTCTCATCTTCTACAAATCTACCCTCTCTAATATAGTACTTTTTTATCGTTTTTTAAGCTACCGGTATTTCAATTCATTTGCTATTATTAAAGAGAAAATGTGTTCCTAAGAAAGGTTGTTAAAGCTGTGAATTCAAAATTACTACAATTCTATCGTGAAATAGAAAAGAACATCGATATATGTAACGATCCGAAGTATGGTGCACTAGTGCATCCTAATGATCTTGAAAATTACCCTATTCATAACTGGTATCGTTTTAAGGAAGGATACTCCCCAAGATTACTAGAGGAAGTATTAAAATATTCAAAATTGGAAAAGGGCATTAAACTTTTAGATCCGTTTTGTGGTTCCGGAACGACCCTACTGTCCTCAGTGTTGGAATTAGATATCGATTTAGATCTTGGAGTAGGTATTGAAGTTAACCCATACATCCATTTCATGGCTAAGACAAAATTAAGCTTCTCACGTCTAAACACAGAAATAGCAATTAACTTTCTTGAATCTCTAAAATCTCATAATTTCAATCTTGATTTAACATCCTTTAGTATTCCAGAATTGTCAACAATAAAGAAAGCATACTCATCATCCACACTAGCACAGTTGCTTTCCCTTAAATTCCTAATTAAAGAACGTTTTCATGAAAGTAGTTATGAACACGATTTTTTTATGCTGGCTTATTCCTCTTTACTAGAAGAAGTCAGTTGTATGAAAAAGTCAGGTAGGGCTTTAAAAATTGTTAGAGAAGCGAAGGATTATGACGTTAAAGAATTGTTTATAAACAAAACCAAACAAATGATTAAAGATACTATTTCCAATTTCAACAAATCAAGTAAATTAAGTAATTTATCTTTGATTAACCAAGATGTTCGTACTCAACCGATTAGTGATGAAAACAAATTTAATCTGGTAGTTTTTTCGCCACCTTACTTAAATCATTTTGACTATACAGAAGTTTATAAAATAGAGCTTTGGATGTTAGACTTTGTAAGCAACTATGACGATTTTCGTTCCCTAAGATTTAAAACTCTTCGATCACATCCTAGTGTGAAATTTGAACCAACAACTTATTATCTCGAAAAAGACTCAACAATAATAAGAGAATTGATTAGTTATATTGATACAGAAGTTAGCCCTGAACCTTTTTTCAAGTCCATCAAAGGTTATATCGATGATATGTACACTTTGTTTCAATTTTTGAATAATATTACAACTCCTGATGTAACAATAGCTTGCATAGTAGCAAATTCATTATTTGGATCAGTTAATAATGATAATCTTACTCCAGTTGCAACAGATCTTATCATAGCAGAAATAGCAAAAAATACAGGTTTTGATGTTTCAGAAGTTAAAGTAGCTCGCAAAATGACAAGGCGAGGATTATCATTCCCTTACGGGAGGGAAAGTATACTATATTTTAGGAAAAGAGGAGTTTCAACTAAAAACACGATTTATACATTCCAGCAAAATTTAAATATTTAATTATTTTTGATCTAGAGGATGTCCAAAAAGTCCATTTTCGAGTAAATTGCACTGAAATTAAAAACCCAAGAATGTTGAACTAACGGCATTCTTGGGTTTTGCTTTTTTTAGTTATCGGGCGGAAATACAACTTTTCGGACAGACCCTCCTTTTTCTTTTTAATTAATACTCCAATTGCTCAAAATTTTTATCCTTATTTTATTTGCCCACCTTTGAATTGAATCTTGTGACATATGCTTTAGATACTTAAATTCAAAGCTTGGGTTCTGTTTTAATAACTCTTTATTCCACGAACCGTTATTATCTAATAACAAATTAAGTAAAGTAATTACCACGCCATCTTTTATTTTGTTCTCTATATGATAACTAGTGATTGCTCTAATGAAAATTGTAGAGATTGAGTAATTATCTGGTCTGCCAATCTCAACACAAATAACATCATTACCATTCGGAATTTTAAAAAGAACGACTGCATATTTTCTTCGAATACTGTGGGTTATAAAAGAAATTCCCTTATCTCCTGGTAACTCACAAATTTGCAAATCAATTGAGACCTCAGGCATTAACTCTTGTAATATTTTAATTGCATTCACAAAATCTTCAAGACCTGTACCTTGCAGTTCGTACTCCACTTGCAATTTACGAAAGTCTACTGGTCTCCTATGGCCACCTGGAACCGATTCAGTAGTTGTAACCAAGTTATTAAGAGTACCCTCACCATTCTTAATCTCCTTACTTAGAGGCACACTGTTGGAAGATGCAGTCTCATTTATTGTTACACTTGGTTTAAAATCAAATCGCAATCGAGTTGCTTGTACATCAATTTGTGGGTGCACTTGCGCATCAAAAGAGGGGAGAAGTGATTCATCAAGCTCATGATCGTCACCAGTTTTGGATCTTTTAACAACTCGGCTACCGACATTCTGACTAGAGGCACTTCGAATCACCACACCCTCATGTTCAACAGTTATATTACGATAAGGCGGTACAAGTCCCGAAGCGTCTAAGATGTTAAGAACTAATATCGCTCTGTCGTTTTCGATAACCCGGGAAACCCAATTACTATTGCCTTGTAATGGAACATGGACACTCACTTTATTGTTAGCAGATAACTGCGTAACAGGGTTGAATGGATTAGTTTGCATCGCATTACGAAAAAAAGACTGATACACCTGATTCCATGCTTTTTTAGCTAAACGGTCATTGAAGAGCCACACAAGATGAGCGATTAGTCCTCTGTTAATATATGATTTGGGTATCGCTTTGGAAAGATTAATATAGTAATCACCGTTTGTATCATCTGTATCCAATACCAAGCTATCAAGTCCTGTGGGATGAACAATCGCGTTTGCCAAAAAACGTGAGGGAGTCAGAAATGCCCTTATGATTTCTATACAAGGGACGACCACATTTTTATCTTCATGCTTAATAACCCAACAGAGCTCCTCATAGTTTTCCTTGAAAAATAGCTTATATAGTTCTTTTCCAAACGCCTTTCTAGCTGGTATCACTTGTCCATTTTGTAGCCGCTTAAGTGAAAGTTTTTCTATTTTGCCGCGTCCCATGCTTTTCATTGGCTTACCATCAACGACATATTGTCCAAATCGAAGCCATGGCAACGCCCCCCAAGGAATTGTTGCAGTCTGATCAATGGCACCATTGGTTCTACGGAATACTACATCAAAAACCCATTCCCCATTTCCTTTCCGATAGGGAGAGCGAAACCAGTGAATAGATACCTGTTCGCCTTTAGTAAATGGCCAACTTGAAAATTTTAATGTATCCAAAGTGATTCACCACCGTCTCGTACCGCTTGAATTGTTGGAGCTTCATAGTGATATTGTAGAATTTGCGCTTCGATTTCATCTGAAATCAGAGAAGTATATCCTGGTCTCAAGCCCGCAATTCTTTCTATTTTCCAACGCAAAATCCGTTCATTTCGGTTGTGAAGAAGCTGTGTAGCCCATCTAATTCTTCTTATTTGAAATTGTTCAATGTCTTCGGTGTACAATTTGAATACACTCATGGTAACTGGCAATCTATTTTTGTGTTTCTCGAGTAATGACTGCAAACCAATTTGTTTGCCAACGTAAGCAATCGTGACCCTAATAGGCTTTTGCATTTCATTTGAAAGTATTTTTTTGCACTCTGCCTCAACCTTGACGCTCGTTTCTAAATCACGCAACTCCCAATTGACTCTCTGGATGACGTCCTTTTTAGTTCTTCTGTGATCTGATCGGCTATGAACTATCGGCGCATCTTTCTTGGTTACTTTTAGCTTAGGCCGAGACTGCCGATTTTTCTCAGCTACATCTCTTTCTAACAACTGAGCATATTTAATAACGGTCTTCGGATCCACCCCTAGATCACGGGCGATTTTCCTAAAGGAACCTGCTTGATGTTGTAATTTATTAGCCAGCAAGGATAACCAGACGGGACCAAATTCCTTTATCCTCCCGATTCGTAATTGATCATTTTCAGATCTATCCGGACCTCTTCGTGAATAGACAAAGCCACATTCGCAATTAAATGTCCCAACTGGTCTCCGAGTATCAGAGCAAATCGTTACATCACAATGATCTATCACTTTCTTCAAAAAATGATCTGCAGCATGGTTTAGACAGGGCCAAGGAGGCTGTCCAAATGGATGGTAACCTCTAGTTTTGTTTAGAAATTCTTCTACCGAATGAAATACAAAATTGATCAATAAAAGATAACGGATGGGGTGAAGGGTACGTCTTGTCTTTCGGGTAGCAATAGATAACCAACTAAATTCGTCTTCTATTGTTGATTCCAAAAGTGTTAATAATTCGTTTCCATAATGAAGTTCAAAATCGCGATGTAACATTCCCTGGCGAATCCTGCCGCTAGGAGTGGCATATTGTGAGTATTGTAATTCAGGCAAAAAAACTGTTTTCGCGCTATATAGATTTGGAATGTCAGATATGGAATACAGCTTTTGGATGTCTCGTGCTAGTTTTAGTAACATCTCTTTTGTTTTTGGTGAAAGTGTTTCATAGTTTGCTAAAATGGATTCCACTTTATATTTCTCTATGCCCGTCAGTGGACAAGCAGTAAAACCATGTCTGTTGAGCTTAGCTGTGGGATACGCTACTAGAGGAGAGTGGTGAGTTGGGCAAATAAACACTCCTGGAGTATTGTGAATACGATGCCAGTACGACTCACCATAAGATTGGATATCCTCTGAAAGACATTCTATACAGAAGTACAACCTGTTCTTTTGACACACACCACCTGCCATAATCCCAATTGCCATTTGAACAGCTCTTCCTTGATTTCCTTTCAGCATATCTTTGATCTTTTTAGGGCGGTCTGGTGGTAGAAATGCGGCGTAGAAAGGGAATATACTGTGCTTATTGATGAAATCATCAGCAGTATATACCGCCCCCTTTGGGAGCCTCTGAATTAATGCATATAACTGGCTAGAGAAACCAATAGAGGAGACTATTGCTTCAGAACCAAACAAGTCCTGCAAGGTGGATTTAAAACTCACATTACCACTTCGAGCATGGTAACGAGCAAACACGCTATACATTAACTCATCCGGGTAAGGAGTAGGAAAAAAGGATAGCAAGGCAGTCTCTCCCTTACGCTAAGAACTCATTCGGATTTTTAATATATCCAGCCAACTTCAATGACTCATAACCAGAAATCTTTTTGCTTTGTCCTAGGGAAGTGATTTCCCGTAGGTCCTCGGCTGTACGAATACTACGGTTTCTTTTGCGAGTAGATTTTGGTGGAGATGATACAGTTTTTTCTGTGGAGCTACCTAAAGCTATTTTTAGTGCTATTTGATTGAAATCAATGTCTACTAGTGACTGTTGATGATCCTGAACCGTTTTCTCCGCTGCTGCATTTGCAACTGCTGATTCAATCCCAGCATCAATTAACCAGTTGGCTATCTGTTTTATGATCTGGACATTAGGACCAAAACCTAGCTCCGATTTAATCATTTCGAGACGTTTCTCTTGTTTATGTTTTGCTTCCAATTCATCTAAGTAGTCCATGACGGATAAGCTAGCATAGACATCTCCAAATTTAGCGATTTTACTTTTATCACCGGATTTCAACGCTGTTAGAGCAGGTTGAAGCAGCTGCAATCGATCTTTTGCTACAGACTTAATAATCGCGGGCGTTAGACATCCTTTGTCGGTATCGATTGCACGCCACTGTGACAACATAAAGAGTTTAATAGCAATGTCTGTTATTCCTTGAGATTCTTCGTACATGGTTTCCTTAATTTCATCTGTAAACTCTGCTCTGTTGTTAGTCCACTGAAATTTCCACAAGCCTTGCAAAAAGAAATCCCACTCATCATCATTTTTCATCCGATCCCAGATTAGATCACCTTGTCCTGTTCCACGGCGCGCATTTCGGAATTCTCCGTCCAGAATAGGGAGAGCCTTGAATGTACCAACCACAACTACTGGTAGTCCAATGGTATTCACAAGCTGGACGAAAAAGTTGAGCATTCGTAAACCGCCACCACTTTTGGCCTCACTGAGGTTTTGGATCTCGTCAATAATCAAAACTCCAAGACAATGTACGGCCGCGATTTGCGCCATGATCGGTAATAACTCATCCACAGAACGGCGACCACCCGCATGCTTTTTGTGATAATTGGTTCCGAGCATCTGATCAATTGCTTGGAAGAAATTAATACACAGCCCCTTAATAGAGCCATCTTGCGGACAGTCCATTTTCATCCACACGATTTGGTAAAGGCTAAGGTTACGGTCCTTATACTTACTATGCATAATGACCTGTGGATACATAGACAAGACTCGTACCAAAGCTGACGATTTTCCGATTCCAGAAATACCTACAATTGCAAAGCCTGATGAACTTGGATTAACAATCGGATAGAGTCTGCTTTCTCCATAAGTAATAAGATCGTGAGCATCATTTCTAGCACGGATTGCATAGTTTGGTTCCAAAGGATTCCTACCGATGTATCCATCTCGGATTAGTCGTGAAATTCTCTGCTCTAGCTCAATATGCGTAGACAAGGGCTGAAAGTAAGCTCGCGCAATACGTTGAACACAGTGTAGTCGTAGGTGCGTTGGCAAATTTCTTTCATTTGCATTGAATATAGGCCTTGAAGCCATTTTCCTAACTGCAGATGCTTCATCCCATATTGGTGGCAGTGCTTCCAATAGAGGATTACCAGCATAATCCTCTAACTGGGGATCATGGTAGTAAGCTTCAACCGCTAGACCCCTGAATATTGAATTTGAAGGTGCTATATCATTACTCATTTTCATCACCATCATCATATGGATCTAGTATGGACCGCAGCCGAGAGGTCTTCTCTGCGGGGGGGATGTAGCCAGTCTCCATCTTTGTATCACTCTTCGTAAAGGGAACAACTTTATCCGTTTTTTCTCTTGGTGTATCTTTTTGGGGATCTCCCAAACTTAATACTTCTTTGTACTGATTTTGTTCTTTTTCAAATTTGCGATTTTTACGGATGTGCTTTGTTCTCTCACGATCGCTAGAATCACTTTTTTCCAAGACCTCATTAGTTTTTCGTGTAGCCTCTTGAACGACACCCTTTATGTAGGCATCCAGTTCAATCTTGGCTCGCATAGTATCATCACTTTTTTCTTGCTTCCCTTGCTTCTCCATTTCTAATAAGTCTTCTACCTCTTCAAATCGTTTATTGAAATATCGTTCTTCTCGCTCAAACAAATAGCATTTCTCAAACCTTTGTCCATCATCAAGCCAAATATATATTGAATTCGTCGTTCGTGGATCGTAAGCGACCGGGATTAGCCAGCTTCCCTTAGCACGAGCTTTCGTAAACCATTGCTCTCGAATAGCGATCTCACTTGTATAAGCCATGCCTTTAAATAAAATCCCTGTCTTAGTAACGGAAGCATTACCTTTGTACATTAAGTTTAACTTCACGATATCTTCTGGGTGCTTTTTCAGCCTTCCGGTTCGATTCATAATGCCCCAATTCCATAGTTCTCGCGGAATAGATGAAATATTATCAGCTACTAAAAATTCATTTCGGTCATACCACTCCATGTAGTGTTGATTGTTATGATAAAGAATCGTTCTGATGATGATCTGTGTGAATTCATGAAGTGTTAACTTTGCATCTAGGCGATAGTCTCGTTCACCACGTTCTCTATTTCTCGCAACAACTGCCCCTGGTACCCACTTGATCGTTCGATGATTGAATAAACGAAATTGTTGCTCCACAATCCCTTTCCAGTCAGCACGATAGGGTGGCTCTGTCTCCACATCAACTCCCAGTGTATTGATCAGGTTGTTGGGCATCGTTCCCTCAAGTTCTCCTCGGTCTGCTGTAAGTTTCTGTGGCAAATGACTACTTATCCAATCATCAGCCTCTATTTCAATGCCATAGTCAGCACAGTATGATTTCTTGTCAGATGCCGTGTTTGCAAGAGCCATCATTGCTCCTATCCAACTTGGGCCTTCCAATCCTACATACAGACCGGCAATATATCTACTAAAGACATCAATGACGACATAAATGATTGGGCGTCCAATGATCCATTCTCTGTTGTAATGACTAACAAGGTAAATATCCGCAACGGTGGCATCAATCTGAAAGCGAGAACCAGGACCAAATGATTCTTTCGTTGAACTACCCAATATAGGCCTATGCTTAAGTTCAAAATTCCGTTTACCTTGCCGTTTCTTTATTGATTCCTCTAAATCCAGCTCCTTCTGATACCAATACCTGAACTGTCCAAACGTGGGTAATTCATCCTTATGGGGTAGTAGAGGAATCCTAGTATTATCTTCACTTTTCTTAAATCCAATATTGAAAAATGCCTCCATCGTTTTCTGATAGGCACGTCTTAAAGGAGCCTTTTCCTTCGTGTTATAAAACAAACGAATACCCGAACGAAAAGATTGCTTCATCTCTTCTGAAATATTTACTCCTGTAGGCTCATCAGAGAATTTTTTAGGTCGTCCTCTTTTTGCTTCACCACCTATGCGTTCAGCTCCTAAACCACCTGAATTTTTATAGTAGGGTAGCAAAGCATTAACCATCTTACCAGCTTGCCAGTATCTTCTTAGATATCGATAAATGGTGCTTTTATGTATTTGAGTTGTTTGTACTGCTTCTGCAACCATGACTCCTCGCAGCTTGGGATCAAAGACATCGGGTTCTTGTTCTACAATTGAAGAGATTACTTCCCAAGCCTTGTCCCTTATCTCCTTGTGTTTTTGGGGAATAGAAGCTTCCTCAATAAACAGATTGGGTAATTGTATAAATTCGATCACTCGGTGATGTTTTTCAAGTGCACTTTTAACATACTCTTCGACAGTCCTTACTTGAGGAAATGCTTTTTCATCATCTAAAGCAATCGTAACGACCTTTTCATGTTGGGAATCGATCCACAGTATCCGTTCAATGTGGCCATTATCTAATGGCTCAGCATCAATATCTTTCCATTCGACAACAGTGTTTGTAACGAGCCACTCCAACATGTTTATCCCCCCATTGCCGAGTTCCTTAGTTGCTCATTTTCAATAATTATTTCGTCCAATGGCTGTGATGGTAAGATTGGTTTACTCATATTCACTTTCCATCTCTTCGCCGCTATGAAATGCCGTACCATCGCTAATGATGTTCCTGGCTCTAGACCTAACTTATCGTCTGCTACGGCAGTCGCTGTAGCCATTGATGTGTGAGCATCTGAAAGACTTTCAAGAACAACCTTCTCTATCCCAGATACGATGTAAGGGCCAAGATGATGAACATCTTCATTATTTCGTTCTTTATGAACCCATTCGATGTTCTGTACAAAGATCTTTGGGATGTCTACTTCCGTAACAATTCCCCAGTCAATATTACGTTTTGCCCAATAACGTCTTTCAATTTCAAACTTCTCGATTACTCTAGAAGAGTCTAACTGTGAAGAAGGTTTGATTGTTCTGGCTATCTCACGATTACCGACAGAGATCAAAAAATCAGTTGTTAAAACGATTGGATGGTTAGATTTAGGATCTGTAGGATGCTTAATATTGAGCTCCTCAGCTATAGAGAGAGTTTCTTCGATGGGGAGGAGGGGGAACTGCTCACGAATATCAGTGACACTATCTGACCATTCAAGAATATACAGGTAGGAACGTTCAAGATCTGAATGTACGTGGTGAATTCGCTTGGTTTTCCATCCATGGATACGAGTAGCTCGACCAGAAGAAGGTACGTCTTGAATGAGAAGCCACGGTATATATTCCCGACCGTATCCCTGGCCACGGCCTTCTTTTATACGCTTTTCAATCTGGCTTATCGAGGTTTCGCGTTTTCGTTTGGTCAATCAGCATCCCTCCCACACTTCTAATGGTGTATACAGCCTTACCATTGGCATAAGCCTCATAGATATCTTACGAGTTACAATATAACAAACAAGAGCATCAGATATATCAAATAGATGAGTATCCTTCTGATGGTTCACACGATGCTTTGCATCATTGTACAATCCGACTATCACTCTGAGATCTATCATCAATTGATTATCTAGCCTGTTAGAAACGACCCATTGGGTTAATGCCTGGCCCAAGGGCATTCTACTAAAACTAAACATATTCTTTATCATTGACTCTAAATGAAGACCACACATATGAACAATTTCTCTTGTTACCCATGAAACATGCTGATGATCCATCTGGAAATAAGCATCTATGTATTGAAAAGGTCTTAAAATTTCTCGGTCACGGACATCATACCTACCAATATCACCTTTATTAATGTTAAAAATGCCAATACCACCAATCACACGATCAAGCACCAATAGATTTTCGTAGAAATTTTCTATATTAATTCTTAGCTCTCTCAACTGAACCTGCTCTTCTCTGGTTAATAACCTGTCTGCAGTTTCAAATAAAAGTCGTTTCATTTTTCAACATCCCCTAAAATTAAGAAAGAGCTACCCTAAACAGGTAGCTCGATCAATAGACTTTATTCTTAGTTGTAGTATCCCTGTAGTTTCTATCTTCAAGTACCACACCAGCAGTATACCCTTATACTTCCAGTCTAATACTTTATTTTACAGTCTACAACTTTATTTTTCAGTCTAACACTTTATTTTCTAGTCTAAAACTTTATTTACTCAGAACAACTCGACTTATTAACCCTTCAACCCCTACTCAACCGTCACACTCTTCGCCAAGTTCCGTGGTTTATCCACATCAAGGCCGCGAGCGACAGAAGCGTAGTAAGCAAGCAATTGCAATGGAATGACGGTCAGAATCGGTGTGAGCATTGGCAGAGTGGCTGGCATGTAAATGACCTCATCCACACTCTTCGCCAGGTCGTGGTTGCCTTCAGTCGCAAAGCCCAGTACATGAGCCCCGCGAGCTTTTACTTCCACGATGTTGCTTACCGTTTTTTCGTAGATGTCTGGTTGCGTAGCCAAAGCTACAACTGGAACATTATCTTCAATCAGCGCAAGAGTACCGTGCTTCAGCTCACCAGCTGGATACGCTTCGGAGTGAATGTAAGAGATTTCTTTCAGCTTCAGAGAGCCTTCCAGCGATACCGCATAGTCGAGGCTGCGGCCGATGAAGAACAGGCTGCTTACCTCTTTCGTGCCCTCTGCAAAGCGACGAATTTGATCATCGTCATTCAGCATGGAAGCGATTTTGCCAGGGATCTCGCTCAGGTGCTCAACCACTTCAGCAACCTCAGCAGCCGCCATGGTGCCTTTTACTTGAGCCAAATACAGGCTGAACAAGTACAGGGCAACGACTTGGGAGGTGTATGCTTTCGTAGATGCTACCGCTACCTCTGGACCAGCCCACGTAAAGATCACTTCGTCAGCTTCACGAGCTACGGAGCTGCCTACCACGTTGGTGATAGCCAACACCTTCACGTTACTCTTTTTCGCCTCACGCAGAGCAGCCAGCGTATCTGCTGTCTCACCAGATTGGCTGATGACGATCATCAGTGTCTTGTCTGTGTAGATCGGATCACGGTAACGGAACTCGGAAGCAACTGCTACCTCTACAGGTACGCGTGTCCATTTTTCGATAACATCCTTACCGACGAGACCCGCGTGCATGGAAGTACCGCATGCCACGATGTAGATGCGATCGTATGTCGCCAGTTCCGCATCGCTCATTTTCAGCTCAGGCAAAATCACTCGCTTGTTTTCCTCGTCAATGCGGGCACCCATGGTATCGCGAACAGCTTGAGGCTGCTCGTGCATTTCCTTGAGCATGAAGGAATCATATCCGCCTTTTTCCGCTTGTACCAGATCCCACTCGACATGGAACAGTTCCCGCTCGATTTTCTCGCCGGTCTCTGCGTTCATCAGTTCCACACCATCGCGAGTCAACACAGCCATTTCGCCTTCGTTCAAAATGTACACGTCACGTGTATGTTCCAAAATAGCTGGGATATCCGAGCCGATAAAGCTCTCGCCTTGACCCACACCAACTACCAACGGACTAGCCAAACGAATCGCTACCAGCTTATCTGGCTCGTGTTCCGTCATGATTCCCAATGCATAGGCACCACGCATACGTTGTACAGCACGACGCGCTGTAGAAACGATATCGCCATCGTACATGTCAGCGAGCAAGTGAGCGATAACCTCGGTATCTGTCTCAGAGGTAAACTTGTAGCCTTTTGCCAGCAGCTCTTCTTTCAATGGCAGGAAGTTTTCGATAATCCCGTTGTGAACGACTGCAAAAGCCGCTTTCTCGTCTGTATGTGGGTGGGAGTTCTCGTCAGACGGTTTTCCGTGTGTCGCCCAACGTGTATGCCCGATTCCCATAGAACCAGTCAATGGCTTCGACTCCAAACGACTTTCCAGAACAGCCAGACGGCCTTGCGCTTTTGAGTAATCCAAGCCGTTTTCATTCACGACAGCAACCCCTGCTGAATCATAGCCGCGATACTCCAGCTTGCGTAGTCCTCCGATAACGATGTCTTGCGCTTGTTTATTTCCAATATATCCAACGATTCCGCACATAAGTGTATGGTCCCCTTCCAATTTGGCGAGGGACTTCCACCCGAACAATGGTACGGGGGTGAGTCCCCCGCCATTCCATGTTTTTTCTATGATCATACTGTTTCTTCTATTTCGGCAATGGCAAAAAACGTATCACACACAAGGTTTTGTCCATCAGATCACCCTGATGTTTTGTCCCTGCGCTCTGCGGCAGTGATACTGCTGCCGGGAGGTATCCGCCGAATCCTTCGATAAACCTCCACCTCGTCCACTGGGCTCCATGTCGGGCAGCCTCAGTGCTGGCGCTTTCCAATGGTATGCATTTGGTTTACGTGCTTGTTCTTTTTTGCACAACCCCTCCCAAGTTTTTCTTTCTTGGTGCTAGCGCACATGAACACTGTACCACAGATTGTGAAGAGCGACAACATGTCGTCGTCGTATTTTAGTTGTATGCAAAAGGGAGCGGCATCGAAACCGCTCCCTGAAACTTTTTACACTACTTTTACACTAATTGTTGTTTGACCACGTCAACGATCCGATTCACGAGCCCTTCCAATTGTGCCGCATCTGGACCTTCTGCCATGACACGTACGATTGGCTCTGTTCCAGACGGACGAACCAGAACGCGACCATTGCCAGCCAAATCTTCTTCTACTTCACGAATCGCCTGCGCAATAGCTTCATTACCATTCAGCTTTGACTTGTCCTCTACACGGACATTGATCAGAAGCTGCGGATACTTGACCATCACTTGTTTGAGCTCGGACAACGGCTTGCCAGACTCCTTGATGATGTTCAAGAGCTGCAGACCCGTTAACAGACCGTCTCCTGTCGTATTGTAGTCCAGGAAGACGATATGACCCGACTGTTCGCCACCGAGATTATAGCCGCCGCGCAGCATCTCTTCTACTACATAGCGATCCCCAACAGCAGTCTTCGTTGTATTAATGGAGCACTCTTCCATCCCTTTGAAGAAGCCCATGTTGGCCATTACGGTCGTGACAACTGTATTGTTGTTGAGCTTTCCTTTAGCCTTGAGCGCTCGAGCACAGATCGCCATAATATAGTCGCCGTCGATGATTTCACCATTATTATCCACTGCAATGCAGCGATCTGCGTCCCCATCAAAGGATAGACCCAAGTCAGCTTTATGCTTTAAAACTTCTTCTACTAAGCGTTCAGGATGCGTTGAACCGCACTGGTCATTGATGTTGATTCCATTCGGATTCGCACCAATCGTAATGACTTCAGCGTCCACATCCGCAAACAGACGAGCTGCCAATGATGAGACAGCACCATTTGCACAGTCCAGAACTACCTTCAGACCGTCAAATCGCTCGGATACAGTGCTCTTCAAGTGAGAGAGGTACTTTTGTCCACCCTCCAGGAATTCCAGAACCGTCCCGATTTGTTCGCCTGTTGGTCGAGGCATCGTATCCTCTGCCGCGTCCAAATACTGTTCTACTTCAGCTTCCACTTCGTCGGACAGTTTAAAACCGTTGCTGCCGAAGAACTTGATTCCGTTATCCGGAAACGGATTGTGAGAGGCGGAGATCATAACTCCAGCATCTGCACCAAGTGCACGTGTGAGATACGCTACCCCCGAGGTGGAGATAACACCCAATCTGACCACTTCTGCTCCAACCGATAACAGTCCAGCCAAAAGCGCGTTTTCCAGCATTTGACCGGAAATGCGCGTATCGCGCCCAATCACCACTTTTGGTTTCCCTTCCTGCTTGTGTCTGGTGAGAACGTAACCGCCAACGCGTCCGATTTTAAATGCCAGTTCGGGTGTCAGTTGTGTATTTGCTACACCACGTACACCGTCTGTTCCGAAATACTTCCCCATGATTGTCCCTCATTTCCTTCCTTGTGCACACAACAGCTTATGTCTACCTTTGCTTGTTCGTGATTTGAATTGTGACCTTTTTCGGTGCGCCCGCAGAAGTCTTGATATACTCCGACTGATTGAAAATATAATTCAATGGTACTTCGTACACACCCGCCGGCATATTGCTGACATCTGCTACGACCTGCAAGTCTTCATGCCTCAACTGATTCAGCACTACTGGAGCGCCGATTACGTCGAAGTCGATTGTAGACATCTCCTGGCCATCGGTGGATAGTACCTTTGCTTCCATGCTTTCTGATAGCCCGCTAATGCGAATCGGAATCTTATCCAAACGCTTGGTCGTTGATGGAACGACTTTTAGCGATACGGTCAAATACTCCGGCTCCACCTTCACAATATTATCCATTAACGGTATCTTTAGCTCTATATCGCGATCTGATGTAATGTTGCTGAGATCGATTTCCGGCCCTGGATAAGTGTTGGATTTGATGCCATCAATGACTTCCTTCGGTCCATAGACTGTGACCTCTTCCACATTCATACCCATACTAGCCAAACTATAGCCATTCGGCAATTCATTCGTCAAGTTTAATTTGATTGGCACTTTGGCAAACGGACTCGTTACGGGAATGTTCACTTCTACCGTAAGTGGCACTACATCGGCACCTTGAATCACGTTGCCAGACTTGTCCACGACTTTGAGCGGAACCGTTGTTTTGATTGCGGAAGTAGCCCCTTCCAGGTCAACCGATGCCTTAACAGCTGCTACCTTATTCACTTGGCTTTCAGGTACCCTTACCAGTGCTCTAAACGGCTTTACAATAGGTTCTCCAGCCGTGTAACCGGGGGCGACCTGTCCCAATTTCTCCACAGAGACTTCACGCTCAACTGTCTTCTTCTCTTCCAAAGTAATTTCCACGATATTCGGGATGATCCCTACCTTGACTTCATCCGGGAATCCCTTGTACTGGACAGGTACACGATGTGTTCCTTTGCCTAGGCTCGTCGCATCGACATACACTTCCCACGATTCTTCTGGGAAGAAATTGTGTCGATAAAAAGGATTATTACTTTCCAAGGCAACCTTTACCGTTCGTTGCTGCTTGACCACCTGGTAACGATCGGTATCGTATTTCACATGCAAATTAACACTGTCAATAAAAGTGGGCTGACTTGCCTCAGGAGTCGTCGTTTGTTCGGCTTCCAGATTGACAATCATCCACGTCATGATAGCCAAAAGCAACGCAACAGCACGTGCAAACCAATGACTGTTTAACCATTTATCCATGTTTTCGCCTCCATTGCCAACGACTTCCCATGGATTTGCCTTTGGACAGAGGCTGAAGCTGTTCTGTCAGCATCTCTGCCAGTTGCGCCTCCGTCAGATTGCGATTCATTGCTCCATGCGCGGCAAAGGACACCTGTCCAGTCTCTTCAGATACGATGATCGCAATGCCATCGGAAACCTCACTTAGCCCTATTGCCGCTCGATGGCGCGTCCCCAACTCTTTGGAGATGGAATTGTTTTCAGACAGTGGAAGATAACAGGCAGCAGCCATAATCATGTCTTTTCGCATAATGACTGCACCGTCATGCAGCGGTGTATTTGGAATGAAAATATTAATCAGCAGCTCCGAGCTGACTCGCCCGTTAATGCCAATACCCGTTTCCACGTAGTCATTCAGACCCGTCTCTCTCTCAATGACGATCAATGCACCAATGCGACGCTTGGCCATGTACGTAACCGATTTGCCCACCTCTTGAACCAAGCGGCTAACTACCTCTTCATCCTGCGTACTGCTTGAACGGGAAAAAAGCTTGCCTCGCCCAAGCTGCTCCAGTGCTCGACGCAATTCCGGCTGGAAGATGATGACGACGGCCAAAACCCCGAATGTAAATGCTTGATTCATCAGCGCGTGTAGTGCCGTGAGCTGGAAGTATTTGCTGAGGAACCATGTGATGACGATGACCATAATCCCCTTCAGCAATTGTACAGCGCGCGTCCCGCGAATAAGCATAATGATTTTATAGAACACGTATGTAACGAGTAAAATATCCGTTGCATACCGTAGCAAATCCCCATAATCCATGGATATCGATATCATAACGAAGCCCCCATATCTCGCTCCATCTAATGAAGTCAGTCTATCTCCTGCGGAAAAAGCACGGCTCCACTGCCGTGCTCTGATAGCTGTACTCTCTATTTTCTCTTATGGCAAGATCGGAAGCAAGTCATTTCCAATATTTTTCACCTCATACCAGATCCAATCTACGATCGCTTCGATCGATTCGGTATTTCCCACGACTTGGGCGGTAGATGCCACGAACACTTTTCCTTCAATAGCCACAACATTTCCTGTTACATGGCCTTGAACATCTACGTTTCCGTTGCGTACAACCAAGTCTCCATCAATATTGGTTCCTGCTGGTACAACTACGACATTGCGTTCACGATCTATTTTTAATTTATCCAAATTAGCAGAGGATACCTGTAGAGTGTCATCCTGATCAAACCAACTGTTGAGTACGCTGCCGGTCATCAAAAAGAGAAATACCGCTGCAGCTGTCAAAAACGGATGATTACGAAGCCATCCTGATAACAGATTCGCTTTCGTCGGCGCAGGCAATTGCGCAAGTACACGAGCTGTAAAATCAGAAGAGACATGAATATGTGAAGCGCTTTGAACAAAAGCGATGGCTCTCTGCAACTCATGCATATGCTGACGACAACTCACACAAGTCTTTATGTGTGCTTGCAATTGCAGATTGGCTAATTCATCAGTGTCCCCATCTAGATATTCGTGGATGAGGCAAATCATATCCCGGCATTCCATCGTGATTTTCTCCTTTCTCACATCAATCGCAACTTGCTGCGTAATGCTTCCCTTCCTCGGTGAATACGCGTCTTGATTGTCGTTATGGGAAGCTTTACGATATCGCTGATCTCCTGCAACGACAAATCCTCGATATAACGCAAGATCATAATCGAGCGATATTTGGGCTGTAAGTGAGACAAAGCATCTTGCACAGTCTCTTGCAGCTCCTGCGTTACGACTTTGTCCTCCGGTGTTCGCTCGTTAGAAGACAGGCGTGAATACCAGTCCAAGCCTTGCCCTGGTTCGGTTTCTTCATCCAATGAAAAGTCAGGTCGTTTTTTCCGGCCACGGTCGATACATAGATTGGTCGCGATCCTGTAGATCCACGTGGAGAACTTATAGCTGTCATCGTATGAATGCAAATTGGCATAGACACGCAAAAATGTTTCTTGCGCGATGTCCTCTGCATCCTGACGGTTTCCCACCATACGATATGCGAGCTGAAATATCTTATCTTTATAAATCTCGATTAACTCCGCAAAAGCTTCACGGTCTCCGCGTTTAGCCCGCTGAGTCAACCGTTTCTCTACAAAATCCATGCGATCCTCCCCACAATACCGTAATCCTATATACGGATGATACTACATATGGTTTCATTTTTAATCTTGTGTTTGTGCGGATAATTTGTTGGGAAATAGAGGAATAAGCGTATTGCTTTCTTCTATATATAAGTAATGATAGCTCATTTATCTCACGGGTGGAAAGGAGAGTGCAACGATTGTCAAAAAAAAACGTTCTCCTCGAGATTGAAATGCTGCGAAAAGAACTCAACGATCAATACAAAAAACAAGCCTGCATTACTCCAGAATTAGTTACACTAAGTGTACAACTGGATCAGCTATTAAATAAACTGCGTCTCCATCCTTAGAATGTACAGCTTTCCCTCATCAAAGTAAAGATGCGGTAAAACAAAAAAAGAGGGCCAAAAGCCTCTCTTTTTTCATGATCTTCTTCATTTATTTTATAGTAATTTATCACCAAAAACGGAACTCATCAAAGCGACCGCAACGCGAGCTGTCATGTTTTCTCGGTCAAGAATCGGGTTGACCTCTACGAATTCTGCCGAGCAAAGAATATCTGCATCTGCCAGCATTTCCAATGAGACATGCCCTTCACGATAGGAGATACCACCTATTACTGGCGTCCCTACTCCCGGAGCATCGTGTGGATCAAGTCCATCCAAGTCGAGGCTCAAATGCACGCCATCTGTGTTTTTGGACACATGCGCGATTGCTTCATCCATGACTCGAGCCATACCCAACTTATCAATTTCATGCATGGTGAAAACCTTCATCCCGATACGCTTGATCAATTCACGCTCACCTTGATCCAGATCACGCGCTCCGATGATGACCACGTTTTCTGCCTTTACCTTTGGTGTATATCCCCCAATGTTCGTCAGACGCTCGTGTCCATAACCCAAGCTCGCTGCCAAAGGCATACCGTGAATATTTCCCGATGGAGAAGTGGCACCCGTATTCAAATCACCATGAGCGTCAAACCAAATGACACCCAGGTTTTTTACGTGCTTAGCCACACCCGCAATGGTTCCAAGGGCAATACTGTGATCTCCACCCAATACGAGTGGGAATCGACCAGCAGTCATGATATCGCTTACAACATTGGCAAGCTTTTCATTGGCTTCCACGACTTCATCCAGGTATTTATGGTTTTCCGTCTCGGTGAAGTGATGAGGGCGCGTTACAAAAATATCTCCGCGGTCTTCAATATTGAAGCCCATCTTTTCCAGGCGTGCTACAACACCTGCATAACGGATTGCGCTAGGTCCCATATCAACTCCGCGGCGGTCTGCACCTAGATCCATCGGTACACCAACAATGCTCATGTTTTTGTTCATAAAAGTGCCACCCTTTCCTTCGTCCATTTCATTCTCTACTCCTATATTGTAGCCCCGGAAAGCAAAATGACTCAACTCGACATGATTTTGCATAAATAACCTGTCGGACAAGCTTTGTCAAAAACACAAAAAAACGAGCAACCATTTCGGTTTCTCGTTTCTCGTAAACAT
>NZ_JABSUV010000048.1:0-43745 GCF_013284275.1 Brevibacillus sp. HB2.2 | reverse complement strand
ATTCAGCTTGGTTTCCTGTTGTTTTACCAACAATGCTACCAGATCATCCACA
This sequence comes from Brevibacillus sp. HB2.2, assembly GCF_013284275.1. Classification (NCBI taxonomy): domain Bacteria; kingdom Bacillati; phylum Bacillota; class Bacilli; order Caryophanales; family Paenibacillaceae; genus Brevibacillus; species Brevibacillus sp. HB2.2. Next base: position 43,693 of record NZ_JABSUV010000048.1, on the reverse strand, counting down.
GATACCCCTTGAGCCTCTGCGATTGTAGCCAGCGATTTGTCGGCTTTCAGTTCTTCTTGGAGTTTATCGGCATCCAGCTTCAAGAGAGACAGCAGTTCTTCGTTTTTCTCGAAGCCACCGATGAAGCCTCCTCTGCCGAAGCCTTTATCCGGTTTCGAGTTTTCTACCTGTTCTATTACGCGGTCGCTCAGATTTTCAGACAGCTTATCTGCCTGCTCCTGCGTCAGCTTGCCTGCTGTTACTGCTTCTTTCAGTTTGGCCTCTTGCTGGTCAACCAGAAGTGCCACGACATCTGCAGTGTCAACTCCTTGGGCTTGTGCAATCGCTGCGAGTGTTTTCCCTGCCGCAAGCTCTTCTTTCAGCTTGTCAGCATCCAGCTTTAACAGCGAGAGCAGCTCTTTATTTTCTTTGAAGCCCACCCCACCGTGGTGGCCCATCTTGCCGGTTTTGAATTTTACTTCTACGGGTTTATTCAATGAAGTTGGTTTTGCTGAATCGGCTGCCATTGCTCCGCCTATACTACCCAGACTCAAAACTACTGCCATCGTACCCATCAGCATTCCCATTTTCGTTTTGCTAAACATATACACTCAACCCTTTCGTCTATGCTCGTGTAGTGTGCTTGTTCTTTGTTACAAGACCAAGTGTACATGGGTATTTTTAGATTCCCGTTTGAGAAAAAAGGAAAACTTGAGGGAAAATCGTGAAAAACCATGTCAACATAGTGGAGGAAAAGAAAAAGCACAGTTCTCTTCGACTCTGACACGCCAACTGGGTAGGCGTTGTCAAGGTCTGCGAGCCCTGTGCTTTTTCTTTTCGCCAGCTTTTTGGATTCATCGCTTCTTTAAAACTTAGGAAGATTCTCCTTTATGTATCAACAGGGGGGAGTTTCTAAAATAGTAGAACAAAGTTGCTTGGGAAGAAGTGCATTTCCAGTCCAAGCGCCTCTGGAGCGGACAGTCTAACCCCTTGCGGGGCGTAGGCCGAAGCGCAGACTGGAAATGCGCTTCTTCCCCTCCGCTACAGCCACTTTCTAATGCGAAAACAAAAGAGGACGGTATTCACCGTCCCCTCTCCCACGCTTTTATTTCGCGCTGAGGCCATATGTCGACTGTGCGACATTCACCATTTCTTCCTCAGGAAGATCCCCCGCGATTGTATATTCGATGCCGTCGAGCTCCCACGTCAGAAGTCGCTGATTTTCACCTGTCTGCGCAAGCACACCAACCGTAAAGCAGAGATTCACAGGCATACCTTGCTCATACGATACAGATGCTGCTGTCGGGCGACCTTCGATTACCTTGTAGTTGTAAGTCCCTTTGTAGGTTAAGATAACCTTTCTCTCTCCATCACGGGTGACTGGCTCGATATCTCCTTGCTTAACCCCTTCTGGCATATACGTAGGGACGATAACACCGAATTGGCTGTTCGGTTGTTTTACGACCTGTCCATTTGTTTGCGCCATTGTTGGGATCGTTGTCAACGAGCTTGTTGTCATATTGCGCTCTTTGTCAAAGGCGTCTTTGTCAAACATAGGGTTAAACGAAAAATCAGTGAAATCAATACGTACGAGCGGATTCATGCTAGCATCCATAATTTCGGCGTGCGTTGGTTTGAAATCTTCTGTCAGCCAAATTTTTTGCTTGGTCAAAGAACGATTGCCGCTGTAGTTCGCTTTCACTTCGAATACATACTGTTTTTCTTCCATCTTCATTTGGCGCTCAGTGTCATCGATAATGCTCTTGGCCAGCGTTTCGTATAGATATAACGGTCCGTTGTTCTCAGGCCAGCCACTTTGGAAGCGGAAGCTCTTGTTCAGATGCGGGGTCAGTACAAAGACTCCTTCATTGTTTCGCAAGATGATTTGTGTAATGCCACGCTGCTTCGAGGTGAGAGCTACCCGATAGTTGGTTGGCTTTTCATACCAGACCTGAACATCGTACTCCATGGGGGTAGAGCCTGTCTGCATGGTCAAAACTGCCTGAGACTTGTACCCAGTCATTTTTCCCAGCGCACCGTTCAGGTCGCTCACCACATCTTCTGGTGTTTTCTGACCGAAACAACCGCCGAGGAACAGGGTGAAAACCAACAATAACACCAGTGGTAAAGCTACCCGTTTCATTCAATGAACTCCTCCTTGTCAATATTTTCGACAAAGAAGGGCATCCCTGTCTATTTCCTGGGAAATCTGTCAGTCTCTCGCCCATGCAGCGCACATCGTGTCAATGGTTGCAAATGGTTACGAAGTTGGCGACATATCGCTTGGATCGGCTACAGACTTAGCCTTCCTGTGTAAGAGCAGGTAGTCCCTCCTGATCTACGCGATATAAATGTATGTCCATCCTCGTCCCAATATGCAGACAAGTTTATCGTTTTTTTACAAACATCTATCGTTCTTCTACAATGACTTGCGCAATCGCATGCGACTGGCTATGCGAAATGCTCACATGAATATGAACGCGAGTGGGGTCGAGATCAAGTTTGCTGTACACCTCGTTCTTTATGGTCATGACCGGCTTGCCCCAATGATTCGGGAGGATTTCCATATCTAAAAAGCTAAGTACAGCACCAATGCCTGTGCCAAGTGCCTTTGCTCCCGCTTCCTTGGCAGCAAATCTGCCTGCAACCATTTCTGCCTGTCTCGTCTCTGATTTTCCATGCAGGAGCTGTTGTTCATCTGTGGTCAAAAAGTGTTTGATTGCACGCTCTTGTCTTTTTATCAAAGTAGCGATGCGCTCTATTTCCACAATGTCTACGCCTGTTCCAATGATCATGAGCACTTGCCTCCTAGTGGGCTGATTTACGAATCACAGTATCATCCACTTCCACGCTTTTGCAAGTGGAGGATAGAGACCACATTCCATGCATAGACTTTATGGAAAAAATAAAACCCCCGCAAATTGCGAGGGCTTTTGTCCGCTGGCTCCTATTCAGTAACTTGGCCAGAAGATTGTTGTGCAGCCGATTGTTGGTTCTGACGGCGAACTTCCGCAACATTTGTCTCACTTGCGAACTCAGTCGCAGCGCCTTGGGAAGTAGCGCGTTGTGCGGATTGTTGGTTCTGACGACGAACCTCTGCTGCGTTTGTTTCACTTGCGAATTCAGTCGCAGTGTTTGCTGCTTGGCTAGCTTGGTTCGCTTGGCCCATACCTCTGTTTTGTTTAGGCATCGTTAACATTCACCTCCTCGACGTCACTGAATATAATTTGTACAGCCCCCTACATGCGTATCCATCCTCATTTTTCCAAATCATACTGTTGTTTACTTGCTTTGTCTCGACCGATCATTCATATTGGAAAGGCAAGGCTTCTACTCTGCTTTTGAAAGGAGCAAATCTGTATGGCTCACAAGGTTATTATCTATACCCAAGTCACTTGCGGTCCTTGTCAGGAAGAAAAAATGTGGCTGACTTCAAACAACATTGCTTTCGAAGACAGAGACATCCGTCAAAACGAGGCTTTTTTCCAGGAAGCTATTCAGTTAGGCGCCAGCATGACACCTGTAACCTACATTGAAAAGGAAAACGGCGAGCAAATTGTCATCCATGGATTTGACAAGGAAGAACTAAAAAAAGCGTTGGATCTCAATTGATCCAACGCTTTTTACGACTGATCAGCCAAATGAAGGTTCACTTGCAGCTGATTTTTGTTTGACGACTGGCGACATGTCCGGCAAGTTAGACAAAATTTGCTTCACTTCAGGACTGCATTCCGTATTAACGGAGTAATAAACCCATGGTCCTTTCCTGCGCTCTTTGACCAAACCATGTGTTTTTAACTTAGCCAGGTGCTGGGAAACAGAAGGCTGGGAAGTTTGCAAAATTTCCACGAGATCACGGACACATAAGGACTGTACTTGCAGGAGAGCCATGATCGTCAAGCGCGTCTTGTCACCAAGTAGCTTATAAGTCTCTGACAAAAACAGAACCTGCATCAAATCCATTTCCATAAGGATACCCACCTTTGCCTTACATATCTGTTTATCAGTATACTATATGGCTTATATGATGGGGAAGATAGAACGCAAAAGTTATGTGAACCCCGCCTATACATCTTGCTTTTTCATCGCTTCAATGATCTTGTCTGCAGTGCGAGCAGCCAGCGCCATGACTGTATTTGTCGGATTGCTACCACTTGAGGTAACAAACGTAGAAGCACCTGCTATGAAAAGATTGGGTATGTCATGTGACTGCCCGTATTCATTCACAACAGAGGTTTCCCTGTCATTCCCCATTCGGCATCCCCCCATGAGATGAGCGGTATCAGACACCACATGCTCCGGATGCCCCCCCATCGCTTCAATAATCCGGTTCATTTGCCCAATGGCATGCTTGTAAAGCTGCTTGTCGTTCTCCTGATAACTGAACGTTACCGTAGGGATCGGCATTCCATATTCATCCTTTTCCCCTGAGAGCGTCACTCTGTTATCAGGGTGAGGCAGTACTTCCCCTACCAAGGTGATCCGCGCATACATATTGTAATCCAGCATGGTCTCTCGAAGCTGTTTTCCCCATAAATACGAGCCATCTTCCCTCTCGGCAGCAATGGCAGCCGCCATCCCGACCGGACGTGACCCGTGTGCACTCAATGTATATCCGCGGGCAAATCCTCGTTCCCGGTCCGTCTCATAAAAATGCTGCGTCAAGGCAAGCACAGGGGTTCCTTTATACAATCGCACTTCCTCCGGTAGACGTCCGTATACATCATGACTGGAGTGGGGCATAATTGCTTTTCCTACCCATCCACTCGAATTCGCCAGCCCTTGCGGAAACTGAGCATTCGCCGAACTGAGCAGCAATCGGGGAGTCTCCACCACAAACCCAGCCAAAATGACCACACGAGCCATTTGCCTGTACGTCAAACCACTATGATTAAACAACACACCGCCGACCCGGTCGCCTGCCATCAAAATTTCCGTCACCATGCAGTCGGCCAGTACCTCTGCCCCCTCCGCTATCGCTTTGGGGATATGATGAATCAACCCGCTGTACTTGGCATTCGGCATGCACCCTTGATTGCAAAAGCCACGATTGATACAGGGGGGACGCCCATCAAAAGGACCCGATAAAATCGCCAGAGGGGCGACCACACTCTCGATTCCCAGCTTCTCGCACGCTTCCCGGAACAGTTGCGCATTGGCGCTGATGGGCTCCCGAACCGGGTACGGATATGGTCCTTGAAAGGAACCCCACGGAAAATGATTAGGACCTGAGACCGCAATCTCCCGTTCGATCTTGTCGTAGTACGGGGCAAGGTCCTGATACGTAATCGGCCAGTCTTCCCCTACGCCGTCTACCGTCTTCGTCTTAAAATCATTCTCGTGGAAACGCAGAAACACCCCCGTAAAATGCACGGTGCCTCCCCCAATTCCCCGTCCTGAGTTGTTATGTCCCAAACGCAGCGGGTCTTTGCCTGCTACCAGCCTCGTTTCCTGCCAGGCTAATCTCCGCATCGACAGCTCATCACTGGCGAAATCGTGCTGCGGGTCCCAAAACGGCCCCGCTTCCAGTACGACTACGCGCAACCCGGCCTTTGCCAACTCATATGCCAGTACGCCTCCTGCCGCTCCGGCACCTACGATACATACATCTGCGTCATTGGCGTATTTTCTTTGATCCACAGGAGTAGGGCGATGAGTAATCGTATGATGGTCATGACTCGTCATTTGCTTTCGCCTCCCATGGGTCCGTCAATCCTTTTTCCACCCGTACATAGCCGCGCGGATATGCTGGTCCGCCATAGCCGATATCCGACCAAACTAACGGATGCGAATAGTACGCACTGACTGTGTCATGAAGCAACCGCTTGAAAAAATCTGCGGGAGCAAAGTCTTTCCACGCCTCCTGGTTTTGGATGCCTCCATTCGCAACGCGTTGAAGAACGGCTTCTTGCTGGTCTAGCTTCAACGCAACAAAATCAGTTCCATAAGCGGCATGACTCTCCGCATCAATCCCTTTCAAGCCCGAGCGATAGAACTCTTTTTTGGGTGGAATTCCGACCTTACGTTGTGATTCTCCGATATTACTAGCCGTCGTATTATCTAGATGCTCCACCACAAAGGTCAGCACCTCCAAACGGTAATCATTGACCAATACGCCTACGATCGTCTGCAAAAGCAAGGATTCAGGCTTCGTAAAAAATTGATTGGCAATCGCGGGCATTCGTCTGGCGCCTACCACTTTCCTGGTGTGAGCATCCCACTCTGTATGCTGGTCCCAAACATCATAGGATGGGTAACGTCCAGGCTTTTCCATGTCCTCTCACCCCTTCGAAAACGATTTTTACCAAAACAGCGCAAGAAGCCCTAATGCTGACATTGCCGTGATCAGTAAAGGAAGAATCACAGGAGGACCGACGAGAAAATTTTGACCCTGTGAATACCCCCCCACACGCTGCCCGACGCCAACCGTATGTAAATAGGCCCCATACAAACCCCCAACCATGCCAACGACCATCATCAAAGCAAACACCCAGCGTAGCCAACCCGCATTCACAAACGATAAAACAATAGCAGTAACCGCAAATACAGGGAGCTCAAGCACGGGAATCCACATTGCCCAATGTCGGAAGTTTTGTCGAGAGTGAAAAAGTGTGACCTGAACCGCAATCAGGGCAAACGCCAATCCAGTAAAAAGTATCAGTACGCGTTCGATCGGCCAGCCATGCCACATGGAAACATCCTCCTTTTTACGTACGTTGCGCCTATTTTTTCCGTCCTTGTCAGGTCCTATTCTGCCTATTTCACTACAAGCAGCATGATGAATAGAAAAAAGCCTGCTACTAGCCAGCAGGCTTTTCATTCCCTATGAAAAATAAACCAATGTCAAATACAAACCGAGTAAGGTGAACATCAATGTCGGTACGGTCAAAATAACCCCCGTCCGAAAATACTGCCCCCACGTAATCGTCACGTCTTTGCGTCTCAAGACGTGCAACCAGAGCAAGGTCGCAAGCGATCCGATCGGGGTTATTTTCGGCCCCAAATCGCTCCCGATCACATTGGCGTAGATCATCGCTTCCCGCAACACTCCATCTGCTTGTGTCCCTGCAATTGCCAACGCGTTGAAGATGACTGTCGGTAGGTTGTTCATGACAGAGGAAAGAGCAGCAGCCAGAAAGCCTGTTCCCAAGGTCGTTGCCAATAAACCATGCCCCATGAACCAATCCAAGGCGTCCTTGACCAAGTCAGTCAATTTCGCGTTGTGCAGGCCCCACACCACGACATACATGCCAATTGAAAAAACAACGACTACCCACGGTGCTTCTTTCATAATCCGCCGCATGGCGATCGCTTCACTTTTTCTTGCAGCCAGGCAAAAAATGATGGCTGCCCCCGCAATGATGATAGAAACGGGCGTATGGATGGACTCGCTAATAAAAAAGCCAATCAACAACACCGCAAGAATCGGCCACGCCAGGCGAAACATTCTGTGATCGCGAATCGCTTCCTCCGGATTTTTTAGATGGGAAAGGTCAATCTGCGCCGGGATGCTTTTGCGAAAATATAGGTACAAAACCAGCAAACTTCCACCAATCGAAAACAATGTCGGAATGATCATTTTGGCCGCATACGCAGCAAAGCCGATATCAAAATAGTCAGCAGAAACAATATTCACCAAATTGCTAATCACAAAGGGCAACGAGCTCGTATCTGCAATGAACCCGCTCGCCATGACAAATGCCAAAACTGTTTTCCCATCCAGCTTCAGTGCCCGCACCTGTGCCAACACAATCGGCGTCAGGATTAGGGCTGCCCCATCATTCGTAAACAAAGCGGATACGAGTGAACCAAGCAGGATCACATAAACGAACATCAACCGCCCATTCCCTTTGGCAAAACGGGCCATATGGAGCGCAGCCCATTCAAAGAAACCGACTTCGTCCAATACGAGCGAGATGATGATAATCCCAATTAACGCGAGCGTCGCATTCCAAACAATGGAGGTTACCTCTGCAACATCACCAATCGTGACTACCCCGATCGCCAATGCTAGCAGTGCTCCACCGACAGCCGGATAACCAATCGACAACCCCCGCGGTTGCCAGATAACCAATGTCAACGTAATCAAAAAAAGGAAGAATGAAATCCAAACCACTGCAAGTATCTCCTTTCCAAAAACCAAAAAGAGCGGGCCTCAAAAAGTCCGCTCTCCTACCATACTACAAATTGAAATGATCTGAAACGTCAAGTAATGGAATCCTTTAAAGTAAAATGTGGCCACCTTCTACATGAAGTACAGTTCCGGTAACAAAACTATTTTGGAGCAGGTATAGTACGCTTTGTGCGACGTCTTTCGCTTGTCCAACTCTCTTCACAGGGAGTTTGTCTGCCAATGTTGCATAGAAATTTTCGCGCACATCTTCAGGCATTTTACTCCGTGATGGCGTATCAATAATGCCAGGTGAAACGATATTCACTCGGATTGGTGCCAGTTCCAAGGCGAGGGTTTGCCCCAGATTCGAAACCGCCGCATTGACTGCACCAAGGGCAGACGAACCGATCATCGCTTTGTAGGCAACAAACCCGGAGAATAAGGTGATGGAACCGTTTGTGGAAATCTTCGTTGCTCCGTACTTCGCTGCGTAGTATTGGCCCCAAAATTTGTTGTCAAACAGCTTCCGCGCTTGGGCTGTATCCGTTTGAAGGAATGAACCACCTGATGTTTCCGCTGCGCTGACGACCAGATGATCAAATGTGCCTACTTTTTCAAAAAAGGCCTGAACCTGCTGCTCATCGGTGATATCTAACGTATACGCCGAGGCTTTGGAGCCCAGACTCTCTTTTGCCTTTTGCAATTTCTCTTCGGAGCGGCTTGCAATGATCACTTCTGCTCCTAGCGCTACTGCCTGTTTGGCTGTCTCCAAACCAATTCCGGAGCTTCCGCCGATGATGACTATCTTTTGATTGTGCAACATGATAAGATCTCTCCCCTTTATTGTGAGGTTTTTATTAGAAACTCAATACCTGTTTGAGATGCGCCTCGAGTTCGGATACAAATCGGTCGATCTGCGGATTTTTGATGACATCATAGCAAGCAAAGCTCTTTACAGGTTGCATGCCTAAAAATTCCTGTACGCGGTGCAAATGGCTGATTGCATCCTCCAGGCTTTCTCCATTAAAAAATTGGGTCGGATCGTTAAATGCTTTTTCTGGAGCATTCCAAGTCGTTGAAAACATATATTTTTTGCCGGTTAATAAACCGCCTCTTCCGTACTGATTAGCCCCCTTGAAAAACAAGCCGTAGGCATATACTTCATCCATATATGTTTTCATTAACCCAGGGACACTGAACCAGTAGATAGGGGTTTGATAAATGACCATATCTGCCCAGAGAAATTTCTCGTGCTCTTCTTCGATTTGGTATCCGTTTTGAATAATGGTAGTTCGTACATGGTTCTCTTTTTCGAGCAGACGCACCATATGATCCATCAACGTTTGGTTTAGTTTCCCCTCTGATGAGCCATATTTTTGATGACCATTGATGATAAGGATTTTTTTCATTTTTTCCATCTCCTTTATGTTAGGACGTTCAATTTTCCGCTAAAACGCCAATTTGTTGCATAAAAGTTAAATTGTCTTCCAGGTGCCAGTCTTCAACGAGCTTCCCATCCTTGATGCGTAAAACATCAATTGCCATAAATTGAATGGGCTTCCCAACCAGAGGTTTTCCCATAAACTCGCCTTTGCTCGTACCCGTAAAGGAAAGACGAGCTGTCACCTTGTCCCCCACTACCAGTAAATCCTCAATCTTGCATTGCAAGTCGGGAACTGCTTTACGGAAGTTGCGGGAAGCGAATAACAAGCCATCGGGGCCTTGAGGTCTTCCTTTCGGCAACGTGTTATCTATGAAACTTGGGGAAACGGTTTGTGCAATGAAATCCTCATTCCCCGTGTTCCAGAATCCGTAGAAACGTTGTGCAGTCTGTACCATCTCGGTAGCTTTCGTTGAATCCAAAGAGGAATCAATCGTCATCGAAACGGGTTGAGGAAGATCCTTCAATAGTTGGACGTCTGTCTTGGCGGACAACACAGCCGTTTGTTTATCATAAGCAGACGTTTTCGAATCAGTAGCGCATGCTGTCGTGAACAGCATCGTCCCGAAGATGACAGCAATACCAGCTATCGAACTCATTTTTTTGGTAAGTGGAATCATGTCGTTCTAATCAGCTCCTTATTTAGAGGGGAAGTATCGGTTGATATTGCTATTGTAATGACACTAACTTCATTTATGGAAGTAGTGATATTTATTTCATATAGTTTCCTAAAAGATACTATTGCGCTATAATAGCAAAAAACCCTACTAATTTTTTTGGAGGATATTCCGATGAACGTTCTTGAGCCAATCGAACTGAACAAAGGAACCCCAGGCCAACCTTGCCCCATTGCCAAGACGCTTGACGTAATCGGGACCAAATGGACCTTTTTAATCATTCGGGACCTGCTTATCGAAGGAACGCTGCGTTTCAGCGACCTGCTGAAATCCATGGATGGAATCAGTCCAAAAACACTGTCGCTCAGACTAAAGGAATTGGAGGAGCACGGCATACTGGAGAGGAAAGTGTTTCCAGAAGTCCCTCCTCGCGTGGAATATACGTTAACGGAGAAAGGGAAACGATTGGAAGGTATTTTCATTGAATTAAAGAGATTTGGGTTACATTTATAAACGTTTTTCAAATCAAAAAGAGCGGACCTCGAAAAGTCCGCTCTCCTACCATCATGCTTATTGAATTATCCGAAACGTCCGGTAATGTAATCCTCTGTTCTTTTGTCACGAGGATTTTGGAAGATCGTCGGGGTGCTGTCAAACTCGACTAGCTCTCCATTCAAGAAAAACGCAGTCTTATCGGAAATACGTGCCGCCTGCTGCATGTTGTGCGTCACGATTACAATCGTATAACGGTTCTTCAGCTCTTCCAACAGCTCTTCGATTTTGGCTGTCGAAATCGGGTCTAAGGCAGAGGTTGGCTCATCCATCAAAATGATCTGTGGCTGAACAGCGAGTGCCCGTGCGATGCAAAGGCGTTGCTGCTGTCCACCGGAAAGCCCTGTTGCTGGCTTTTTCAATACATCCTTCACTTCATCCCAAAGGGCTGCTGCCTTGAGGCTCGTCTCTACCAGCTCGTCCAGCTTGTGACGATCGTTCATGCCATGGAGTCTCGGCCCGTACGTGATGTTGTCATAGATGCTCTTCGGAAATGGATTCGGATGCTGAAACACCATGCCGATATTTTTGCGAAGTCGCTCAACTTCTACACGAGAGCTATAAATATCCTCGTCGAACACTTTTACTGTTCCCGTAATTTTGGTGTTCGGTACAGAGTCGTTCATTCGATTCAACGTCCGTAAAAATGTAGACTTACCACAGCCAGACGGACCAATTAAGGCTGTAATGGAATCAGACTCTACATCCAGATTTATATGATAGAGGGCTTGCTTATTACCGTAGAAGAGATTCAACTCCCTCACCGAAATAACACTCATACGGTCTTCGCTCCTTCGTGGTTGTTACGTCCTTTTACTTCCCCACTATAGCGCACCATTGTTAGGTTTCCGTGTGGTGTTTATTAAGTTTCGATAAAGATTTCGACTTAGGACTTTTTACATAGGTCATCTTACATTAATTTATGGTAAATCTTGTCGATAAAGCATATACGCTCCTCTAGGTACCCCCTACAATAAAGCTGAACGTTTTGTTAAGGGGAGAACAATTCATGCCAGACATAAGAAAACCGTGGGATCGCTCGTCGTTTCATTATCGTTCAATTTTCACCAGGCTGTTCGCAGGAATCATGGGAATGGTTATCTGCATGATGGCAATTGCCGCTTTCTTCATCAGCTATCAATCCGAGGCGACACTCAATGAAAAAACAAAGCAACAATTACACGAAGCATCAGGTGCAGCTCTACAGAAAGTACATAGCAGGGTCTATGACATCGTAACCGCCTTGCAATCATTTGCCTCCACTTATAAAAACAGCAAGATCACTAACAGTCAGATCTTTGGCATTTTTACTGATTTGTCCACCAGCAATCCTACGATTTCCGAATTACAGATCGTCACCACAGACGGAAAGTATTTGACCTTTCCGGGATCCCCCCTCGACAGTTCCTACGATCCGCGAAAAATGGACTGGTATGAGGGAGCATTGAATCAACCGCAGCAGGGGGTTTTTGTCTCAGATGTCTTCCAGTTTTCCAAGACGGAGTTTCCCAAGATAGCCGTCTCACTCCCTTTGCGCAATGAAGACGAGGAGCCTGTAGGCGTCGTCGTGGCATTCGTCTCTGTTCCGAAGCTGAGCGAATCCATTGGCCAGATCAAACTAGGGGAAACCGGATTTGCCATGATCGTTGATCAACAAGGCAAGCTGGTCGCTCATCCCGATCAATCCTATGCGTTGCAGCGGCCCCTACTTACTGAGCTTGCCATCGTACAAAACGTCATCGCCGGTCAATCTGGGTACGAGCCGAGCAGGATCAATGGGGTGGATTCTTTTGCCGCCTATCAATTTGACCCCTCCCTAAAATGGGGAGTGATCGTCGCACAGTCGGTATCCGAGGTAAAGCAAGAGGTTCGCCGCCTTCAGCTAACTATTTTGGCCGTCTCACTCGTCGGACTCGCTGCACTCGCCCTGATGCTGTATGTGTACGTTCGCCGAATCATCAAGCCGATTAAGGAAGCACAACAAAAAATGTCCGCCTTTAGCGAGGGCGATCTGCTGCAAACGATGCACGTACAAAGCAATGATGAAATTCGCCAGCTGGCTGACAGCTTCAATCGAATGAGTGAACAAATCCGGACGATCATCGGTAAAATCCAGTATGTCATCTCAGACGTCAAACAAGTAGCCGAGCATGTAGGAAAAGGCTCCCGCCATTCTCACGCCATGCAGTCAGAAGTCGTATCCGTAACAGAGCGGCTTGCCCAAGAAATGGACAATCAGCAGGAGCAGATCGATGATATCCACGCCACGATGGCCGGCATTACACAAGAAATGTCTCGGATCACAGACTCCATGGAAAAAGCAATTGTACAAAGCCAGGAATCACGTCAGCAAAATGCAAAAGCAGCAACCTCCATCGATTTACTAAAAGAAAATATGCACAGTATCTCGGAAGATATGAAGGCATCTATGCATGCAATGTCCTCCATGAGAGAAAGCATGAGCGACATCAACGAAATGCTCGGTCTGATTTCCGCTATCTCCAAGCGAACCAAGCTTTTGTCCTTCAATGCTCGAATCGAAGCTTCCAGGGCTGGACAAGCTGGGATCGGATTCAGCGTCGTAGCAGACGAAATTCGCTTGCTGTCCGACCAGACAGAAGAGGCATCTGCCCGTATTCAAAAGGTAATTGAATCAGGGGAAGAACGAATGGAGAATGTAGCCGCCTGCTTGCAAACAACCGATCATGCTACTATAAATGGCATCCAAACCTTGCACCAGGCCGCTTCTATCTTCCACAATACGATCCAGCTCAGCGAAGCGTTGACTGCCCAATTTGAATCGATCAGAATGCTCACAGGAACAATCTCGACACAGAGCCTAGCCATTTCACAGCGGGTAGACAATCTGTCTGCCTCTGCACAACAAGTAGTATCAGGCACACAGCAAGCTGTAGCCGCCAATCAAGAAAGTCTATCCTTATCGGAGCAATTTCTCGATGACTCTCTGCGCCTGACAGAAATCGTAGAAGATCTCGAACAAACCATTAAATTTTTTCGAGCGGGAGAAACAACCCTTTCTTTGAAAAATTCATGATATCATAAAGTGAATGTGAACTCTTTACAAACCTATCCTGCGAAAGGGGATGTCTGGACCTTGGATAAGCGTTCCATTCACTTTTATGTTATTGCCTTTTTTTACTGCTAGCAATGTCCCTCGTAACCTTTATCAAGGTCTTTGATCAAAGCCATTATCTGCGTTACTTGTTTGTGGCGATATTTTTTGTTGGCTTGATCGTCGGTTATGTTCGATATTTGATGAAGGTCAAAAGCGAGAACATGCAACATCAAAGCAAATGGTACAGATACGGATTTTTACTTGCTTTTGCCCTCATCTATATGGCTATCAAATATGGTGTAAAAGCTGTTGTAGGCTATGAAGCTTCAAGCGAAGACTACGGCACTGTCATCGCGTTCTTCTTCTTGGGTCTGTTTATTACCTACTATGGTTTTTATTCACGATATCTACGGAAAATCTGAAACCAATAGAACACGAAGCCCTCCTGCAAGCTGATTTGCTTGGGAGGGCTTCGTGTTCTTTTCTATTCTCACTTATCCAAAACGTCCGCTAATATAATCTTCGGTTTTTTCGCTTTCAGGCGATGTAAAGATTTTTCCTGTCTCATCCATCTCGATTAGCTCACCCATCAGGAAGAAGGCGGTTTTCTCAGAAATTCGCGCTGCCTGATGGAGGTTATGGGTAACGATCACGATCGTATATTCATCTTTTAGCTGCATGACCAGCTCTTCGATTTTCATGGTAGAGATCGGATCGAGAGCGGAAGCCGGTTCGTCCAACAGCAAAATGGTTGGCTGCATCGCAATTGCACGCGCGATACAAAGCCTTTGCTGCTGTCCACCAGAAAGAGAGAGCGCTGAGTCGCGAAGGCGATCCTTTACCTCATCCCAAAGCGCTGCTTTTTGCAGGCTCGACTCAACCAATTCGTCCAATTCACGTTTATTGGTCATCCCGTGGAAACGCGGTGCAAATGCGATATTTTCATAGATCGATTTAAAAAATGGATTCGCTCGTTGAAACACCATTCCTACCACTTGGCGCAGGCTCTCGATGTTTACTTGCGAGCTGTTAATGTCGATACCATCAACAATAATGGACCCCTCTACCCGACAAGAAGGAACAAGATCATTCATCCGGTTCAAGCTCCGCAGAAGCGTCGATTTGCCGCATCCGGATGGGCCAATAAAGGCCGTCACGGAGTTTTTTTCAATATCCATGGATATATTTTTTACGGCGTGCTTCTCTCCGTAGTATACATTCACGTTATTCGTCTGAATGATCGTTTCTTGCATGGTCAGTACGGACATGGCTGCCACCTACCTCTTCTTAGTTTGATCCTGACGTCATCTTTTTGTAAACCCAATTCCCGAAACAACGAGCGGAAAGGTTAAAGAGCAAGACGGCAATAATCAGAACAGCAGCCGCGCCATCTGCGACATCACGTGCATCCGGTGTCAGCCCCTCGCTGTTTACCTTCCAAATATGAACGGCCAAGGTCTCAGCAGGACGGAACGGATTCAGAGGTGATGTTGTACTGTTCATCGAGAAGTCGGTGAAATCCAGATTCGGTGAAGACATCCCTGCTGTAAACAGCAAGGCAGCCGCTTCCCCAAATACACGGCCAGAAGCCAGAATGGCCCCCGTAAGGATACCTGGGAGAGCTGCTGGAAGGATGACAGACACGATGGTACGCCATTTGGTAATACCAAGCGCGAGACTCGCTTCCTTTTGACTGCGTGGTACGTTGCGCAGTGCATCCTCTGTTACACGAACCAAGAGCGGCAGGTTAAATACCGTCAGCGCAAGTGCTCCACCAAACAGGGTATAGCCCCAGCCTGTCATATTTACGAACACGAGCAATCCAAACAAACCAACTACGATAGACGGAAGGGAAGACAGAACTTCTATACTCATGCGGATAAACTGTGTAATCTTGTTATCCGGCGCATATTCAGCCATATAAATGCCTGCTCCGATCCCGAGCGGCAACGCGATCAGCATAGTTAGGACCAGCAAGTACAACGAGTTGAAAAGCTGTGGTCCAATCCCGCCACCCGCATTGACAATATCCGGCGGAGAGGTCAAAAAGTCGAGATTCAGCTTATGCCAGCCTTGTGAGAGAATGAAGCCCAATAATCCCACCAAGGTACCGATAATCAGTACGGCAATCAGTGTCAAAACAACAGTAGCAGCGCGGTCCATCAGTCTCGCTTTCATCTATTTTGCCAACCTCTTTCTGCCCAACAGGCGCAAAATCACGATAAAGATGAAAGACATCGCCAAGAGCAGCAAAGCCATTGACCAGAGAGCATTGTTATACGGAGTTCCTTGAATCGTGTTCCCCATGTTCAATGTAATACCGCTAGTGAGCGTACTGATTGGTTCGAACAAACCACTTGGCAGCTTCGTTGTGTTACCGATAACCATCTGCACAGCCAAAGCTTCTCCAAAGGCGCGAGACATTCCCAAAACAATGGCCGTCAAACAGCCAGGAAGTGCGGAATGCAACACGACATTCCAAATCGTTTGCCAACGAGTAGCACCCAGTGCGAGCGAAGCATTGCGCAAATCTTGCGGAACTGCCTCAATTGCATCTGCTGCCACACTCGTAATGGTTGGCAAAATCATCAGGGCAAGAACAAGTCCCCCTGCCAATAAGCTGAAGCCAAGAACATCAAATTGTTCGCGAATAAAGGGAACAAGTAAAGTTAGTCCAACATAACCGTAAACGACCGATGGAATACCAACCAACAGCTCGATAACCGGCTTCAATACTTTTTTCCCGAAGCCAGGAAAGATCTCTGTCATAAAAATAGCAGCGCCGATTCCGAGTGGCGCGGCAATCAAAGCAGCCAGTGCCGTTACGAAAAACGAACCGAGGATAAAGGGCAACACACCATACGAGGATGGCTCGCCTTCTGGGTCCCATTTAACATGGGTTAAAAATTCTTTGAAGCTTACTCCATCGACAAAGAACGTCGACAGCCCTTTTGAAGCAATAAAATAGGTGATCGATAAAACTACAATAACGAGCAAACCCGCACAAATCATCGCGATGGTTTTGCCAGTAATATTCTCTGTTTTTTGACGCTTGTTCGTTGTCAGCATTTTTTGCGCAATCATCGATTTACGCTCTGTATTTATCCCTTCAGTACGATGGCTCATGTTCTCCCTCCTGGAAAGAAAACGACTGTACGCAAGCAAAATGAGGGGAAGGCCCCCCTACCCCTCTATTTTGCTGTTGACGATAACGCTTATTTTTGAGTTACTTTGCCTTCTGCATCACGTTCCACTTTCATGTCTGTGATTGGCAAGAAGCCCAATTCTGTAACAGTTTTCTTTTGTACTTCGTCAGTCAGGATGAAGTCGAGGAATGCTTTTGCATCGCCAGTTGCTTCACCTTTGGTGTACATATGCTCGTACGCCCATACTGGATATTTGTTCGTTGTAATGTTTTCTGCGTTTGCTTCCACGCCATCCAATTTCAGAGCTTTTACAGTGTCATTGAAGTAGGACAGTGCCAAGTAACCAATTGCACCTGGTGTTTCTGCAATGATTTTGCGAACAGTACCGGAGGAATCCTCTGTGATACCTTCTGCTTCTTCTTTGCCATCCAACGCGAATTTGCTGAATGTCGCGCGAGTTCCGGAAGATTTCGGACGGTTAACCAGCGTGATCTTCATATCATCGCCGCCAACTTCTTTCCAGTTCGTGATTTTTCCAGTGAAGATGTCGATCAATTGTTGCTTGGTCAAGTTGTCCACTTTTACTTTTGGGCTTACCGCTGCTGCCATTCCGACAACCGATACTTTGTGGTCTACCAGTTCGTTTGCTGGAATGCCTTTTTTCTCTTCTGCAAAAATATCGGAGTTACCAATCGTTGCTGCACCACTTGCTACTTGGCTCAAGCCTGTGCCGCTTCCTCCGCCTTGTACTTGGATTTGTGCGCCTGCATTTTTTGCCATAAAGTCTTTGGCCGCTTGCTCGACCAGAGGTTGTAAAGCGGTAGAACCCACTGCTGTGACAGGTTCACCGGAAGTTTTTGTTGTCGAACCAGAGTTGCTTTGCTCCTGGGCTGGTTTTTGCGCCGGTGCTGGTGTCTGTGTCTGCGCAGTGTTGCCGCTTCCGCACCCCGCGAGTAATGCCCCTACACATGTCAGCGCAATAAACATTTTGCTGAGTTTTTTCATTGGATGAAAATCCTCCTTAAAAGGTTCGGTTTGTTTTTTTCTCTCTTACAAGTACAAACTATACAGCGGGAATGTTGTCGTATTATGTTGTGAATGTAAAGCTTTCTTAAAGATCCCGGGATTCCTGTTGTAAAACGGCGCAAACATGGGAATAATGTCCCTATTCTTTTGGTGGGGGTGTCCATGTGGAACGTTTGGCCTTGCTTTTTGTGATCATCGGAGCCCTGAACTGGGGGTTAATCGGGTTATTTCAATTCGATTTAGTCGCAAGCTTGTTTGGTGGAGCGGAGTCTATCGTAGGTCGAATCGTGTATACGTTGGTAGGCTTGTTTGGGGTGTATGCCATCAAGTTTCTATTCACGGATCGGGAAGAAACACCAACATCATAAACACTATGTCCGGCTGTTGAGGAGAGGAGGAAACAGGAGAAAACGCTCAGCTTCTTGTCCCACCCGCTGAGGGATTCACTGCCCGCCTCCATGCAAAAAGCGAAACCGCGTCCAAAAGTGGTATCTTCAGGATGTGTCTCAGAGGTGGACGCTTAAGAACGTGTTTCGCTTTTTGCATTCCGTCTTGGTCGGTGTACCAAAGATCTTCGCTTATTTCTCCTGTTTCCTTTACGAGCTTTCCGTGCTATTCGAAGTTTTAAAAGCCTTAAAAGATTGAAGAATGTACTCAGTCACGACAGAGAAGAATATTTCCAGACGTAGCGACTTGTGGAGTCCTACCAAGCGGAGAAGTGATTAGCGGGCAACAGAAACGCAACGTGCCCATGCGACGTAGCGGCTACCACTTTTGCGTTTCCCCGCTAATCGCTTTGGAGCGTGCAGTCCCAACTTCCCCGAGGGACGGAGCCTGGAGCCTAGACTGGAAATATTCTTCTCTTCACAACAGCCTCTGTAATCTTAACCACAAAAAAGACGGCACATCCTGATAAACAGGGTGTGCCGCCTTTATGGTGATGATTAATTATCTCGTTTCAGTGGCTCAGAGAGATCTACGTGCCCCATCAGCGTTTCTACTTTCTTGCCATCCTCCAAGAAGACAATCTCCTTTACTTCCGAGAATTGAAAGAAGGTATTCTTCAACGCATCCAAAGCCATTGTCTCGCCACTTGAACCCATATTGAACTTATTTTTGCTATCTGCATCAATCGTCAGGGTGCCTTTATCGATTGTAATGGAATGGTACTTAAAGTCTCTCCACAGTGGAACGTGCACGTCTGGCTTTACAGGCGTCTCCAGCAGGGCAAGTGTCTTTTTGTACTTCTCGATATCTTCTGCAAACGTGATCTCTTGCTCTTCTTTTTGCAGCTCCATCACATTATTATCCGAATAGTAAACGGTGACCATTTGTTTTTTCAGAGTCGGCTCTGTTGTCGATGGATCAGTGTTTGAACCAGATGGCTGTTCTACTGGTGTGGTTGGCTGTGGTGTTTCTGCCGCGTTTTGCCCACATCCGGCCAAAAGCAGCATCACTAACGCTGCCATCCAGATCACTCGACTTTTTTTCATCGTGTAAAGCCCCCTTACTGATAAGACTCGTAGTATTCACGAATAGCCGCAACAATGGCTTTCGCGATTTTATCTTGGAATGCCGGATTCGTTAGCTGCGCGTTCTCCTGTGGATTGGAGAGGAAGCCAGTTTCGGTCAATACAGCAGGCATTTTCGTGTTTTTGATCACATAAAAGCCACTCTTCTTGAAGCCTCGATCCGGGAACTGCGTTGCCCCACGTAAATATTTATGTACCAATTGGGCAAAGTCTTTACTGTTTTCATTATAATAGAAAGTTTCTGTTCCTGCAGCCGTCGGTTTCTCGAATGCGTTGGCGTGAATAGACAAGAACAAGTCGGCATCTAACTCATTGGCAACAGCGACACGCTCTGACAGTTCATAAAACACATCTGTTGTGCGGACAGGAACGACTTGAAACTCTGGGTATTGCTTCAACAAAGCCACAATCTTATTGGAGACAGCCAAGTTGTAATCTTTTTCATTGTTGCCAGCGGAGCCCTTCGTACCAGGGTCTTTTCCTCCATGACCGGCATCAACGACGATCAGGTAGCCTGTTTTCTTCGGTTTTGGGGCCAATTTTACTTCGATACCATCTTTCGTGTAAGCCAGCTCATACGTGCTCTTTTGGTTCAGCTCAATAACGACGCGAACTGTGTCAGGAGACGCACTGTATTGGCTGTAACGCAGGTTAGTGATGAGAGGCTCTTCTGTTGCTTGTTCTGCCTGATTCAGTCCGTCAGAATCTGAATCTGTGCCTTGGTCTTCATCAGCAGCGGAGGCCGTTTCCTCGGATTCGCCTACGCTATCATTTTTCTCGTCTTGACGCTTCAGATCATCGATTAAATCATCATCCAATGCGGTTTGTGGGAGATCCAAGACGATCCGGTGTGGGCCTGTCATCACAAAGGACTGCGGAATAACAGGTATGGTCGTTTCAATACGAACACGGTCGCCGTTCTCAGATACACCTTTCAAAATATTGAGGCGATCGATCTCAACCTGATTATTTTTCTTGTCCCACGTAAATGACCCTCCAAGCTCGTCCTCCAATTGACGTAATGGGAGGACCAACTGATCATCAATCGTCAACCCGCGCTCAGGTCTTTTCCACGTAAAGTCTTTTTGTCCCACTTGCTCAGCTACGGCCTGTGCGGACGCGTACATCGTTTCTTCCACTTGATACAGCTTGATCGGCTGGGTTGGTACCTTGCCATTCAGTTTGACCTGCGGTGTTTCGTTCGCAATGACAGTACGCTTGCTGTTGTCCCACCCGACTGTAACACCAAGTGACTCCCCGACAAAACGCAGTGGCAGCAGCATACGCTTTTGTGAAATAACAGGCGGCGTATCGAGTTTCATTTGTTTGCCGTTCAACACTGCTGTACGGGAGTCAAGTGTAAGGGAGAGCTGCTGTGTGCCTTTGGTAATGACAGCTGTTCGAGTAGCCTCATTCCAATCCACATTTGCACCTAGCCCTTCGGCGATGACACGAACGGGTACCAACGTGCGCCCATTCTTGATGACTGGCGGCACTTCAGCATTTACTGCTTGTCCACCAATCACGAGATTGACAGCTTCCTCTGAGGCACTGCTTGCTGCAACCGCCCAACCGGGGATTAGCAGCAGGACCAGCAATGCAAAAAGCAGAGGGTAAAATCGTCTCTTCATCCTGACCTCCTCCGTGATGTCTGTATTCTTCGTTATGTGGCGTCAGCCAATGTGCAACGTTCACCATTCTATTAGACGCTGGATGATCTGTAAAGTTTATAGTCTTTTGGTACCAAAATGAAAAGACCGCCTCCGCAAGCCCCGCGAGACAGTCTTTGTAACTGAGCATTTGTTACCGAAAAAATCCCCTTCTCTCTTGCCTACTTACTTGTTGAACTGGTTTTTTTATCATGTTCAAGCCCCCGTTAGCAAGAAATTGCTGGATCAGCGATATCACAGCTGGATTCGATAGTACCTTAATGGAGTCGGCTACCTTGGGGTTTTTTAATTGGGGAATAGCGTCGCCTAGATGCGGTAAAAGCGGCAGTAAATCTTCGATAGAAATGGCAGGCTTTTGTGGTGGGGGTACAGCTTCCACTTGGGCGGTATTCCGTCGTCCTCCAAACAGCAGACTTCGCCGTTCTCCTGTACCTTTTGGAGGTGCCTGTTTGAGACGCCCCAGTGTATTTTTCATATCCTGTAGCTCCTGGCGCACCTGACTCATTTCTTTCATCATTTGGGCATTGTTTGCATGCTGCGCATCCGCAAGTTTGTTGATCGATTCTAGCAAAGGGTTCTTGGGGACAGCCTGCTTCTTTTTCGCTTTCATTTTCTCAACGATAATCCCACCTCCCTCCTCACTCTCCCCCCTTATCTAAAACGTTTTTTTATATTTTCCAAATCCTTTGCAGTGACACCTTTTTTCGAAAGCTTATTCAACAAACTTCCGACATTTTCTGTTTTCTGCATCTGACGAAACTGCGCAGCATAACTGTTAACCTCTTGCTCGGTCAATTTTTTCCCTGACTTTCTGGCCATTTCACGAATGACTTCCTTAATTCCGGCATCTGTCCTCAGCTTTTCCTTAGGAATGGATTTCACAATGTTGAGCAAAGACCCAATATCCATCAGTATCCCCCCTAATTGCAGTTAGTTCCTTTTTACTCTATGTAGCCAAGGACGTAATGGATTGGTCATTTGTCCATGAGACAGAAAAAAAGAAGAGGGCACGAAAATAGCCCTCTTCTCCTGCATTTTTATTTTTTGGTAAGATCCGCATATTTGAAATCAATATCACCCAGTCCATCGATTACGACATCCTTCAGATTCTCGTTTTGCACCCAAGAGTTCACGTAGAAGTAGATTGGCATAATTGGCATTTCATCCATCAGGATTTGCTCAGCCTCCATGAGAATTGCTTTGCGCTTCTCTGGGTCTTGCTCCAGAGCGGATTGGTTCAGGAGCTCCTTGTACTTTGGATTTTCCCAACGTGTATCGTTGTTTCCGCCGTCTTTTTCCTGGAACATTTCCAAGAAGTTGATGGGATCATTGAAGTCACCCAGCCAGCCTCCACGAGCGATTTGATAATTACCTTGGTGTACGTCATCTAAGTATACTTTCCACTCTGAATTTTTGAGCTTGATATCTACACCGAGGTTTTTCTTCCATTGAGCCTGTATTTCTTTTGCGATCTTTTTATGACCTTCGGATGTGTTGTAGCTGAGTGTAATTGGAGGGAGTTTGGAGATACCCTCTTCTTTCATACCTTCTACCAGTAATTTCTTTGCCACTTCAAGGTCATTGTCTTTGAAATAACCATCTTTGTTCAACGCCATGCTCGGTGGTACATAGCCTGTTGCCGGTACTTGACCCGCTTGCAGGACATCGGCGGTGATACTTTCACGATTAATTGCATAGGCGAACGCCTTACGAATTTTTGCGTTGGTAAACGGTGCTTGCTCTGTATTGAAACGATAAAAGTAGGCACCGGCGATTGGCTGTGTCTTCAGGATGCCAGCTTCCCTCAAAACCGGAAGTGCGTCGATTGGCAACGCGGACGTTGGAGCACCCGCCCAATCGATTTCGTCGTTATCAAACATGGCCAATTCCGTATTCTCATCCTCCACCATGGCGAATTCGATCTTATCCAATTTTACATTGGCTTTATCCCAGTACTTCTCGTTTTTTACAACAGTCAGCTTGCTCTTGTGTTCCCATGTTTCCATTTTGAATGGTCCGTTGCCAACTACCGTCTTTGCCTCGTCAGCCCATTTTCTGTTGCCTTCGACTACCTTCTTGTTGACCGGGTAGAATGTTTTGAAAGCAACCAGCTCCGGGAAAAATGGTGTCGGGTTTGTCAGTTCCACTTCCAGCGTCTTATCGTCAATCGCCTTTACACCAACGTCTCCTGCTTTACCGATCCCTTTGTTGAAGTCTTCAGCACCTGTCACATAATACAACTGGTAGGCGTAGTTAGAAGCTGTCTTTGGATCGAGCACGCGTTTCCAAGCATATTCGAAATCATGTGCCGTTACTGGGTCGCCGTTGCTCCATTTTGCTTCACGAATCTTGAATGTAAAAGTCTTCCCATCCTTAGAAACGGTATAGCTCTCTGCCGCGGCTGGGTGCACCTTTCCGTCTTTTCCGAGACGTGTCAGACCTTCGAATATAGCCGTGATGATCGTACCAGAGGTAGTATCCTCCGCAATTCCTGGGTCTGCTGTAGGCGGCTCCGATTGTAGATTCATCCTTAAAACCTTCGGCTCAGCCGCTTGGACAGCGCCTTCGTACCCTGTCATCATTCCGCCCAAAATGAGGGCCGAACTCAATACCACAAAAACACTCTTCTTCATCATATACCCTCCAATAAACTCTGATAGAATCTTCCAAAAATAGTATACAATAAAAAGTAAAAATTTGGATATTAAATAGATAAAAAAAAGAAGAAAGGCGAGTATAGCACCTCTCTTCTTTTACATGCACAGCTATTATTTCTTTTCTACGAAATCTGCGTACTTATAGTCTACAGCACCCAGACCATCGATGATAACATCTTGTACTCTGTCGTCCTTAACCCAAGATTGAGTATAGTAGTAGATTGGCATAATCGGCATTTCATCCATCAGGATTTGCTCAGCCTGAGCCAGGATTGCTTTACGTTTTTCTGGGTCTAGCTCCAGAGCGGATTGGTTCAGGAGTTCTTTGTACTTCGGATTTTCCCAACGAGTATCGTTGTTTCCGCCGTCTTTTTCCTTGAACATTTCCAGGAAGTTGATTGGATCGTTGAAGTCACCCAACCAGCCTGCACGAGCCACTTGGTATTTACCTTGGTGTACATCATCCAGGTATACTTTCCACTCTTTATTCTCGAGCTTCACGTCTACGCCGAGGTTTTTCTTCCATTGGTCTTGGATTGCCTCAGCAATCTTTTTGTGACCTTCGGAAGTGTTGAAGGAAAGAGTAAGTGCCGGGAATTTGGTGAGGCCCTCTTCTTTCATACCTTCCTCGAGCATTTTCTTCGCTGCTTCGATGTCGTTATCTTTGTAGAAGCCGTCTTTGGTCAGCGCCATGCTTGGTGGTACATAGCCTGTTGCAGGCAATTGACCAGCTTGCAGGATGTTGTCGATCAGGCTTTGACGATCGATTGCGTACGTAAATGCTTTACGGATTTTTACATTGTTAAACGGTGGTTTTTCTGTGTTGAAACGGTAGAAGTAAGTACCCGCGATTGGCTGTGTTGTCATTTTGCCGGAGTCTTTCAAAGCCGGAATCGCGTCAGTTGGTAGTGCAGAAGTTGGGGATCCCGCCCAGTGCAACTCACCATTTTCCCACATGGACAGCTCTGTATTCTCATCCTCTACCATGGAGAATTCGATTTTGTCCAATTTTACGTTGTCTTTATCCCAGTAGTTATCGTTTTTGGAAACAACGAGCTTGCTCTTGTGCTCCCAAGAATCCATTTTGAATGGACCGTTACCAATAACTGTTTTCGCATCGGTAGCCCATTTCTCGTTGCCATCCACTACTTTTGGATTAACTGGGAAGTATGTTTTGAATGCAACCAGCTCCAGGAAGAAAGGAGTTGGGTTCGCCAATTCTACTTCGAGTGTTTTATCGTCAATTGCTTTTACGCCAACGTCTTCTACTTTACCTTTGCCCTTGTTGTAGGCTTCTGCGCCCTTCACATAGTACAGTTGGTATGCATAGTTGGAAGCTGTTTTTGGATTAAGAGCGCGTTTCCAAGCATATTCGAAATCTTTTGCGGATACTGGATCGCCATTGCTCCATTTGTTATCACGAATTTTGAATGTATATTTTTTACCGTCCTCAGAAACAGTGTAGCTCTCTGCTGCTGCTGGATTGTATTTACCGTCTTTACCAACGCGAGTCAGACCTTCGAAGGTAGCAGTGATGATGGTGCTGGAAGTTGTATCTTCCGCGATACCTGGGTCAGCTGTTGGTGGCTCGGAGTGCAGGTTCAGTTTCAGTACTTTAGAGCCAGCTGGTGCAGAATTTTCTGTCTTTGCTCCGGAAGCGTTGTTATCTGCCGGTGCCGCCTGGTTTCCGCCACCGCATCCTGCGAGTGCCGCGCCAAGAACGAGGATAGAACTCATTGCCACGAAAACATTCTTTTTCATACAAGTAATCCCCCTTTTCTAAATCTTTTATCAATATACATGGTTTTATATATTTTTTAAATATGTTTTAGAATGATTTAATAAATTTTTATTTATTTATAAAGAGAATTAACGAATTATAAAATACATTGATCGATAAATAAAATTTCCATAACATCCCTCTTTCGATATCTCTAAGAAAAACCGCATAAAATCAAGCTTTTTCAGAGTTGAATATTCACCACTCATTTATTTATATATTTTTCTGTTCACCCAATTTTATCCACGTTCAGTAAAATGACAATAGTAATTTAATTTATAATTTTATAATTTCTATTATCACCTTCCATCCTCTGCTCCATTGTTCTCTCTTAAAATGGTTTACAAAAAAAAGAAGAGTGCCGTAGCACCCTTCCTTTATTACAATAAGCTATGCGCTTTTTCTTATTGAATGTCTGCCCATTTCCAGTCTGCGAAACCGAGACCGTCGAGTACTACACCTTTTACTTTGTCTTTTTTCACATAAGAATGTGTGTAGTAGTAGATTGGAGCTGCTGGCATTTCGTCCATGAAAATAGCTTCTGCTTGTGCCAGGATTTGTTTGCGTTTTTCTGGGTCCTTTTCCAGAGCAGATTGGTTCAGCAGCTCTTTGTACTTCGGATTTTCCCATTTCGTGTCGTTGTTGCCGCCATCTTTGTCCTTGAACAGGTCCAAGAACGTGTATGGATCGTTGTAGTCACCAGTCCAGCTGGAACGTGCGATTTGGAATTTACCTTGGTTCACATCTTCCAAGAATACTTTCCATTCTTTGTTCTCCAGCTTAATGTCTACGCCGAGTGCTTTTTTCCATTGGTCTTGGATGGCTTCGGCAATTTTCTTGTGACCTTCAGACGTGTTGAAGGAAAGAGTCAGGGTAGGCATTTTGGTAATGCCTTCTTCTTTCATACCTTCTTCCAGCATCTTTTTCGCTGCTTCTACATCGCCGTCTTTGAAGTAAGGGCTTGTTGCCACTGCCATTGTTGGCGGGATCAGACCCATAGCTGGCTCTTGGTTTGCTTGTGTAATGTTGTCGATGATCGATTTACGATCGATAGCATAAGCAAACGCCTTACGGATTTTCGCGTTGTTGAACGGCGGAACTTCCGTATTGAATTTGTACAAGTACGTACCCGCGATCGGGCGTGTTTGCATTTGACCGGATTCTTTCAATGCAGGAATCGCATCGGTAGGAAGTGAGCTCAGAGGCGCTCCGGACCAATCCAAATCGTCATTGTCGAACATGGACAGCTCTGTATTTGCATCTTCAACCATGGAGAAGTTGAGCTTGTCGAGTTTTACAGCGTCTTTATCCCAGTAGGTATCGCTCTTCACGAGAACCAATTTGCTCTTATGTTCCCATGTTTCCATTTTGAATGGACCGTTACCCACGTGAGTTTTTGCTTCGCCTGCCCATTTATCGCTGCCTTCTACTACTTTTTGGTTAACTGGGTAGTACGTATAGAACGCAGTCAGCTCCAAGAAGAATGGTGTTGGGTTCTTCAAAGTCACGACGAGTGTTTTATCGTCTTTCGCTTTTACGCCAACATCATCAGCTTTTGCTTTACCCTTGTTGTATTCTTCTGCATTTTTCAGGTAATACAATTGGTAGGAGTAGTTAGCTGCTGTCTTCGGATTGAGCGCTCGCTTCCAAGCGAATTCAAAATCCTTTGCAGTAACAGGCTCTCCATTGCTCCATTTGCTGTCACGCAGAGTGAATGTATAAGTAAGGCCATCTTCGGATACGTCAATTTTCTCTGCTACAGATGGATGTGGTTTGCCATCTTCGCCAATACGAGTGAGACCATCAAATGTTGCACGCAGAACCGCACTGGAAGTAGAATCCTCAGCCAATGCAGGGTCAGCAGTTGGTGGCTCAGACATCATGTTCATTCTCAATTCTTTAGGACCACTTGTTTGCTCCTTAGAAGCACTGCCTTGCTCGCCTGCTTTCTCACCACCGCCGCCACAACCAGCCAGCGCCGCACTAAGAACCAGGATAGAACTCATTGCTGCAAAAACGCTTTTTTTCATGGTGTTGACCCCCTCTTTTTCTATCGGTAAAGATTCCTTGAAAGCTACTCCACAAATATACTGCATTTTTAGTAATATTGAAGACATTTTAAGTAAAATTAATTATGTTTTATTCAAACATCAAATTCTATTAAAGGAAATAAAATTGGTAGTTTCATCATGATGAAGTATGCCTCGTACATAAAAATTTATGCAGCAAGAAACAACCCCTCCAGCCAGAAGGTGAAGGGGTTCACTATGATTAAATTTGGGCTCGTCGATACTCGTTCGGCGCTACACCGACAATTGCTCGAAAATCTCGAATGAAGTGAGAGTGATCGTAGTAGCCTAGTGAGGTAGACAGGTCCAGCCAATCTCGGACCGTTCCTTGGTCAATCTGCTCCGCTGCTTCATGCAATCTGTATCGTTGGATGACCGACTTCGGGCTAACCCCTACATAACGATCAAACAAGCGCTGCATGGTCCTCATGTTCATACCGGTCAATTGTACTGCATCCTCTACCTTGAGTACGGATCGATCTGCCTGGATCATCCTGACGATTTCACTGATGCGTGCAACATTCGGGTCAGGCTTCGGCAAATGTTCGAATAGAAAGGCTTCTACCCTTTTCATCATTTGCTCATCATTTGGCAGGCTTAGCACTTCTTTCTCAAGCTGGTCAGTGGCAATACCAAACACGGCTTCCAGACTGGTAGAAGTGCCACTCAGCTTTGATATCGGGGCATTCAGAAACGGATAAAAACCTCCGGGCCTGAATTTTACTCCGAACACCTGACCTTGTCCCTTTAAAAGATGCGAGGAAGTCGTGCGCGCTACACCAAAAATACCACTTGCTCCTTTTTCAAACACCATATTCACATTGGGATGAGCCAGTACAGTTTGCAAGTAAGGTGGTTCCGTACGCAAATCCCAGCCGACGACCCAGTAATGCTGCACGAAGTAGCTGATTTCAGCAGATGGCTCGTATCTGGCTAGCGAAAATTTTTTCTGTCCAATCATGGCATGCAGTACGCCCTTTGGGAGCTTGGCAGTCTGATTTTCCAAGATGCGCCTCCTGTCGTGTTTTTACAATACACGCTACCTATTTCTTCATATAGTAAGAGTAGTAGTTGGGAGACTTGATTACAATTCCCAAATGAAAAAATGAGGGGGTAAAACGATGGATCTTCGCTTCGATTTCTACATTGGTGCTACGCCAGAGCTGGTCTGGCATACCCTTACTTCCGATGAAGGCGTAAAGAGTACTTTCTTTGGCTGTACGATTCGCTCAACTTTTCAAGTAGGCGATGAGATGGCTTACGTTGGTCCGGGAAAAGCGGGTGACGACACGGTGCATGTTTACGGGGAAATTTTGCAGTTCGAACCTCATCACATTTTCAGTTTCACTGAACATCCTGGCCCTGCCTATTACGAGAATCATGCGGAATTGCAGTCTCGTGTCACCATTACCTTAGAACCGGTTGGCGGCTGCACCAAGCTGACGCTGATTCAGGATCAATGGACAGAAAACCATCCCTCCCACGCAAGTGCCAGCAACAATTGGCCGATGATGCTCTCGTCGATCAAGACGTATGCGGAGACAGGCAAGACACTTGATTTTGGCTTCTAATACAAAAGAATCCCGAGACCAGCAAATTTCGTTGGCCTCGGGATTTTTGTTTGATTCGTTACTCCGTCATTTCTGCCCACTTGAGGTCGATAAATCCGAGCCCATCTACTTGAACGCCTTTTACCTTGTCACTTTGCACCCACACATCCACATCCGTAAACAGCGGAATCAACGGCATGGCATCCATAAAGATTTGCTCAGCCTCTGCAAACAGCTGCTTGCGTTTCTCTGGATCAGTTTCTACCGATGACTGTTTCAGCAGCTCTTGATAGCGCGGATCTTCCCAGCCCGTGTCGTTGTTGCCTGTTTTGCCATCTCGGAACATTTCCAGGTAGTTCATCGGATCATTAAAGTCTGCATTCCAACCGATACGGCCCATCTCGTAATTGAGTTCATGCATATCCTGCAAATGAACGGCAGCCTCCTTTACCATGATCTTTATATCAATGCCCAGCTTTTGTTTCCATTGGTCCTGAATCGCTTCGGCAATTTTCTTATGTCTGTCGCTTGGATTGTAAGACAAGGTGATCGGAGGCAGCGTTGTCACGTTGAGTTCTTTCATGCCCTCTTCCAGCAGCTTTTTCGCTGTTTCTACATCATTATCCTTGAAGTATCCGTCTTTTTTGATAATCATGGATTGCGGCAACATCCCCATCGTTGGCACCTGTCCGACTTGTGTGATGTTATCTACGATAGTTTGACGATCTACCGAGTATGCCAATGCTTTACGAATTTTCACATTGCTGAGCGGCCCTTTTGTCGTATTCATCTTGTACCAGTACATCGTCGCTTTAGGATGAACAACGAGTTTTCCCGCCTCTTTTAGTGTCGGAATCGCATCGGTGGGAAGTCCGCCGAGTGGCTGGCCTGCCCAATCCAGCTCACCGTTCTCGAACATGGACAGCGCTGTATTATCGTCCTCGATCATCGCAAACTCAATGCGATCGAGCTTTACTACGTCTTTATCCCAGTAGTGCTCATTCTTTTCAAGCACGATTTTGCTCTTGTGCTCCCACGCTGTCATCTTAAATGGACCGTTGCTTACGTGCGTCGCCGCTTCGTTTGCCCATTTGGGATTAGCCTCCACTACTTTTTTGTTAACTGGGTAGTACGTGTAGAAAGCCGTCAGCTCCAAGAAGTAAGGCGTTGGATTCTCCAGCGTGACTTCCAGTGTTTTGTCATCGATTGCCCTCGCACCGAGTTCGTCGGGGTTCGCCTTGCCTTCGTGAATCGGCTTCGCATTTTTGATGTAGTACAGTTGATAGGCATACTCGGCACCAAAGGTCTTGCCGAGTGCACGCTTCCATGCATACACGAAGTCATGGGCAGTTACCGGGTCTCCATTGCTCCACTTGGAGTCGCGGAGCGTAAACGTATACACCAGTTTGTCATCTGAAAGCTTCACATCGGATGCTACTGAATTCACTGGCTTTGCGTTTGCATCGAAGCGAGTCAAGCCATCAAAAGTAGCACGAATGATCGCTCCCGAAGTGGCATCCTTCGCAAGACCAGGGTCCGCTGTCGATGGCTCACTCACAATGTTCGCCCGAAATAACTGCAACTTTGCATTTACAGGCTTTTCAGCGGGTGCTGCATTTCCCTCTGCTGGAGGGGTTGTCGTCGATGGCGTACTCGTGGAGCATCCAGCTAGCACGCTTCCAGCGACCAGCATCGCACCGAGAAACAACTTGAGATTTCGTTTCATCAGAAAATTCCCCCTTATCTGTATTTTTCTGTTTCAAACACAATATACGCGACCGGAATTGGGTTGAAAACGGGGTTAGTATAGATTTAATTTAATTTTATGAAAATTCACCATATTATAAACAAAAGTAAAACCCAACCAGCTTTTCGGCCAGTTGGGCTTTTGTTGATCGATCAATAATTTCTACATTAGAACGCTGGAATAATCGCGCCTTTGTATTCATCTTCAATGAACTTTTTCACTTCAGGTGAGTTCAGTTCTTTTGCTAGCTTTTGAATGGCTTCGGAATCCTTGTTGTCAGGACGAGCAACCAAGAAGTTTGCGTATGGCGTATCTTTATCTTCAATAAACAGAGCGTCTTTGGTTGGAACAAGCTTTGCTTCCAGTGCGTAGTTCGTGTTGATCAGCGCCAAATCTACTTCTTCCAGAACGCGCGGCAGCATTGCTGCTTCAACTTCTTTGAATTTCAGGTTTTTCTTGTTCTCAACAACATCTTTCACTGTACCGCTGATGCCAGCGCCTTCTTTCAGCTTAATCAAGCCGTTTTTCTCCAAGAGTGCGAGTGCGCGACCGCTGTTTGTCGGGTCGTTTGGCAGCGCGATTGTTGCGCCATCAGCTAATTCATCTACAGATTTAACTTTTTTGCTGTAAGCGCCGAATGGCTCGATGTGTACAGCCACTACTGGCACCAGGTTCATGTTTTGTCCTTTATTGAAGTCTTCCAGGTAAGGCTTGTGCTGGAAGAAGTTTGCGTCGAGTTGTTTCTCGTTCACTTGAACGTTAGGTTGTACGTAATCAGTGAACTCTTGGACTACCAAGTTCACGCCTTGTTCTTTCAGTTTTGGTTGAATGAACTTCAAGATTGCTGCATGTGGAACGGGAGAAGCGCCTACCTTCAATGTTACTTCCTGTTTTCCGCCTTGTGCGCCGCCTTCAGCTGGAGCAGGTGCTGTTTCGGTTTTGCCTCCGCAAGCTGCCAAAGAAAATGCCAATACAGTAGAAAGTACAGATACGACTAGCTTTTTCATGAATGATTTCCCCCTTGCATGTATTTCGTTTTATTTTTTGACAATCTATATGGAAAGATCCTATTTACGGCTGAATTTCAGAACCAGACGGTCCCCCAGCGATTGTAAGATCTGTACCATCACCAGCAAAATAACAACAGTCACAACCATAACATCGGTTTGGAAACGCTGATAACCGTATCGGATCGCCAAGTCACCCAAACCACCACCGCCAATTACCCCAGACATTGCTGTGTAGGAGACCAGTGTTACCGTCGTGATCGTAATACCCGCGATTAGACCAGATCTAGACTCTGGCAAAAGGACATTCCAGACGATCTGCCAATTGGAAGCACCCATAGATTGTGCGGCCTCAATCACGCCCTTATCAATCTCACGCAGGGAGGTTTCCACCAAACGTGCGAAAAACGGAGCGGCACCAAATACGAGCGGCGGAATGGCACCCAGTACGCCGAGTGAAGTTCCTACGATCATTTTCGTCACTGGAATCAGCAAGATCATCAGAATAATAAATGGTACCGAGCGCAATACGTTGACAACGAATGATGCAATCGTATAAAAAGTGCGGTTTTGCAAAAGCTGTCCGCGAGAAGTCAAAAACAGAATGATGCCCAACGGCAAACCAATCAGGACGGTAAACAGAGTGGAGAAGCCAAGCATCGTGAGCGTGTCCATCGTACCTTCGCCGATTTCAGCCCAATCCACATTTTCGAATGTCCAGTCCATTTATATCACCTCTACTTCCAAGCCACGTTGGCGCAGCGTCTCGATGGTCTTTTGATTCTGTGCGACATCGCCTTCCAGCTCGATCACTAACTGACCATACGGCGTATCTTTCATGCGAGAAATCGTTCCCTGCAAAATGCTGAACACCGTACCAGTCTCTTGCATGGTTTGGAACAGGATCGGCTGGTATGTTTTTTCCCCGAGGAAGGTGACACGAGCAATCGTGCGGTTCCCCGAAGCCTTTTCGTGTTCGACCGCTTCGCGCAGCTCTGTAGAATCGGCTACTTGCTCCACGAATTCTTGTGTCGTCGGATGCTTTGGACGAAGGAATACATCCAGTACGTTACCTGACTCGACGATTTTTCCTCCATCAATCACGCCGACACGATCACAAATGGAGCGAATGACGTGCATCTCGTGGGTAATCAACACAATGGTCAAGCCCAGCTTGCGGTTGATGTCCAAGAGCAGTGCCAGAATGGAGTTCGTCGTCTGCGGATCGAGAGCCGATGTCGCTTCGTCGCAGAGCAGCACTTTTGGATCATTCGCGAGCGCACGGGCAATCCCGACACGCTGCTTCTGTCCGCCAGACAGCTGAGACGGATATTTGTCCTTATGTGCCTCCAAGCCAACCAGCTTCAGCAGCTCGTTTACTTTCTTATCAATCTCTGCCTTCGAACGCTTTGCCAGCTTGAGCGGAAAAGCAACATTTTCGCCGACCGTTGAAGAAGACAGCAAGTTGAAATGCTGAAAAATCATGCCGATTGAGCGGCGCTTTTCTTGCAGCTTCCCTTCATCCAGCTTCGTCAAATCGACGCCGTCCACAATAACTTCCCCCGAAGTTGGGCGCTCTAGCAAATTGATGCACCGGATCAACGTACTTTTCCCTGCACCAGAGTGTCCGATAATCCCGTATATTTCGCCTTGCTCTATGGAAAGGTCGATCCCCGTTAACGCTGGGATGGTTTTACCCTGTACTTGATAGCTTTTATGCAAATGACGCAGTTGGATCAACGCATCCACCTCCCGACCATAATCTTGATAAAAATATAAAAACCCCTTTTTCACAAACGAAAAAGGGGCTGCAACGCAATGTATACGTTCGCATCCACCCTTCTCATCTGTACAAGATCCAAAAATCCTGTAGGAATTGGCACCGCGACGTTCATTCGAAAATGAACCGGCTGCCGGGCTTCATAGGGCCTGTCCCTCCGCCTCTCTTGATAAGAAAGATATCTACGTATATTATGTTCGTTTTTTCTATTTCTTGATGATACAAGACGGATTATATCCTTTTTGAAAATATCACGTCAATAGTAATAGCAGGAAAAAGTTTTTTAATCCATGACGCCGTTGCGGATGATGGTTGACTTTATGTGAAAGCGAAATATCGCGTCTTTGAACATCTTTCTCCATTCAGCCTGCGTCATATTTGCCTTCCCTCTGCTATTTGAGCGATACACGATCCCGAAACCAGCGGGATCGACATTGAGGTCCTGCAATTTGTGGACTACTTTCTGCAGTTCTTTTCCGAGCTCTTCTTCCAGTGCATGTTCCATGATTTTCATCAACCTGGTATTCTCTAGCTTCAGCGGGAGGGTTAATTCCAAAATCCGCGCATTTAATCGGATGTGAATATCAAAGATCGGGGGAGATACTTGGGTCAGCTCGATTTTTGAATGGCTGGAAATCGTATCAAAGACAAGCTGCACACGGTCTTTTTTACTTCCGCGATTCTTGGGTACCTCGCCAAAAATATGAGCAGGGACAGAAGTATCGTAGCTGCCAATCCTGAATTTCCCATGCATAAGCTTGATTAAAAAGGCTTCCTTAGGTGTGATCCACCCTACATAACGATCCCCTTGAAACAATGCGATCCCCTTGATTTGCAGCTCATTTCCCTTTCTTGCAATGAACGGCATGATCGGGTCGATTCCTTTGTCATAATAAGACCGAAAAAACTCATGCATGGTGGAAGACGGAATTTTTTCCCCCTCAATATTTTGCTCAATCATACGGTATAAATAGATTCCGATATTCCCTTCTTCCGAATAGCGATGCGTTAACATATCATATGTTTCGCCTTCAAATAAGCAAAGATAAACTCTGCTGGAAATAGAGGAATCCCGATACAACGTGTCAACGATACTACCAAGTCCACGTTTTGCCAATTTTTCATTGTAGAGTGCGACACGAATTTGCCCACCCAATACTCTTTTATCTGATTGTAAATTTATCCGATCCCGAATTCCCTTGCTGGTTTCACCGATGGCTGAAAAAACCTGTATCTTTTCTTTCGCCTCTGGATTAATGGAGGGCATGATTGCTGTCCCCCGAACGTCCCCATCCTTTAACAGATCATAGCCGACAGCCGTGGCAAGTCCTGTCTCATCAAAAATTTGCCGATCTGAACAGCCTGCCAACACAAGGACACATGAACACCACAACGCAAAAAACCGCTTGGATAACTGCATCCAATGTTTTTGGACAGGCAGCATCAGGCACTCTCTCCTTTGCTGGTTGGTTTCACCCTTTGCTTTCGTTGCTTCAGCCAGACCATCAGGTACAAAAAATAGGGGTACACGTAAATAATGTACAGAGTTATATGCGAGTAAATAGTCGTCATCCGACTCATCTGCTGTCTGGAAAGTAACGACAAGGAGGCTACATAGATCACGGGTATAATCCAATACAATGAATGACGTAGATTAAATCCGAACAAGCGCTTGAGACCTCGGGCAGAAGCCCACAAATACAGCATGATATTCGGCAAAATTACGAGAAGCCAAAACGAAATGACAACCAGTTCAAACCTTTCCAGAATAGGGAGGTACACCATCTTTTGCATATTGAGTGTCGCCCAAATCGTTCTCATGAGCTGACCCTGACTAAAAAAGACCAGCGCCACAATCATAACAAGCAAATAGATCAGATACGTCACCAGCACTCCCAACTGTACACTTTTGTGTACCTTCTCTTTATTTTGTACATAAGGATAGGCAACGTAGAGAATCTCAAAGCCGGCACTGGTCAAAGACATGGCAATCATTCCATTGAAAAGGTTTTCTAGGCT
This sequence comes from Brevibacillus sp. HB2.2, assembly GCF_013284275.1. Classification (NCBI taxonomy): domain Bacteria; kingdom Bacillati; phylum Bacillota; class Bacilli; order Caryophanales; family Paenibacillaceae; genus Brevibacillus; species Brevibacillus sp. HB2.2. Next base: position 7,932 of record NZ_JABSUV010000048.1, on the reverse strand, counting down.
GGTGTCCATGATGGGAAACAAATATTCCCACCTGGCAAATTTCAAGGGAAAATATAACTCAAATATCATCCACATCGTGACCATAACGGAAAAAAACGCATAGCCTGCGATGACTCTTATCCCCCCTACGACTGTGTAAAACGCTAGAAACAGGATAATCCCTGACAGAACCCACGTAGGTAAATTCGGAAACATCCAGGTTTGGACAACTTCAATGTAGGTACGTAAAATGACTCCAGCGGACACAAAAAAATAGGTCAAATAAATGATGCTAATGGCTGTACCCAGCCACTTTCCATACACATCTTCCTGGATTCCGTAAATATCCGCTGAGGGGTATTTTTGCAAGGTCTTGTTAATGGTCATCACCGTAAGATGAGTAAACAAAGCTGCGAGTATGACAGATATCCAAGCATCGTGCCCCGCTTCCCTGGCAATGATTCGTTGGAAGCCCAAAATGCCCATCCCTACCTGCGTGCCATGCACAAGAACCCCTGCAAGAAATGCCGTTATCGTATTATCCTTACTTACATCGATGTTGATATTCATGGCCGCCTCGCTTACTCGTCAATGTCTTTCTTCTCTTTGGCTCTACCCCTGTCAAAGCGCGATATTCGTTTTGGGTTAAAAAACTTGAGGCGTTCCGAAAGGGAGGATAAGGGAGCGCGTATAAAGCCATCCTTCCAATCTGAAAATCGCACGGGATAAATCGGGTACATATACGGACGCCCCAAGCTGGTCTGGCGAAGCAAGTGACTGGCCAAAAAACTAAATCCGACCACAATGCCTAATGCACCCAGCACACCTGCCAGAAAAATCATCGGAAAACGAACCACCCGGATCGTAGAACCGATCATATAGCTAGGCGCAATAAAGGATGACAAAGCGCCGAGGGCAACGATAATAATCAAGATATTGCTCGTGAATCCGGCCTGAACGATAGCTTGTCCGATAACAATACCGCCCACAATACCAATCGTCTGACCGACCTTGGTCGGCAGTCTCGCTCCCGCTTCCCGCAAAAGTTCAATGATCAGCTCCATCAAGAGGGCCTCCCACAACGGCGGGAACGGTACCCGAGAGCGTGATTGCGCGAGCGAAAGCAAGAGGTCAGCTGGAACCATCTCGTAATGATAGGTCAGGGCTGCCACATAGATCGGCGTGAGGATCAGGGACAAAATCATGGCAAAGATGCGCATGAGCCTGTTGAAGGTAGCAAGACTCCAACGCAAGTAATAGTCATCTGGCGACTGAAAAAATTGCAACAGGGTGGTAGGCCCGAGCAGAGCAAATGGGCTCCCCTCCACGAGTATGGCAATCTGCCCTTGTCGCAAACCGTGTATAGCACGGTCTGGACGCTCTGTTTGCTGAAGAGTAGGGAATAATGATTTCTCATTGTCCGCGATATGCTGAGCCAGTATGGTGGAATCCAGACTGGTGTCTAATTCCAGATCATTAATCCGTTGACGTACCGTATTCACATTTTCCTCATCGGCCGTCCCACTCAAATACAGCATCGACACATTCATCGGTATGGTTTTCCCCACACTCAATCGTTCATGGAACAGTCTTGGGGTAGACATATATTTGCGAATGATACAGATGTTCACATTCAGCTCTTCTACAAAGGCGATCTGTGGGCCGAGTACAACTGTTTCGATTTCCGGCGCTTGAATGTTTCTGCCAACTGTGCCATCACTGGGGAACGCCAAGCCATAGGACGATTCCTCCACTCGAATAACAATATGGCCGCTGAGTAAACGCTCAATGGCTTCCCCGTCATCGAAGACTCGGTTGCTGCTAGACACTCCCAGGTGCTGTGCAATCACTTCAATCCTGCTTTCTTCCAAACAAATCTCGCGCAGCTTCGGGATGAGTTCACTGTAAACAACCTTGGCGTCCGCCATAGTCGATAAATAGAAAAGGCGCACGCGGCCTTCTGGCTCATCGATATGTTCAGTGACCAAGTCGCTTGTATGTGTAAACCAATTCTGTGCACTCTCCCGATCCATCGACACTGTCACCTCAGCACTTAGAAAATCATGGTTAGTCTTTCCTAAAAAACACAAAAAAAACAGCACGCTTAGTTTTGCGTGCTGCTTTTCTTTTCCCCCACGGGGTGATCTGCTGCTTCTGTAGGAGGTGCGATTTTTTCTTGGATAAACGACTGAACCTGATCGACATCTGGAACCAGAACTGAACCTGCACGGTGGGATTCACGGAACATCCCCATTGGTGGCAATTGATAGTTACCTGGTTCTAACGTATTCAATTTTAATCCGAGTGCAGACAGCTTCAGCATGTCCACTGAGCTAATATTGGTTTGAACATACGGTGTTACTTCCTTCAGAATTGTAGGAAGCTGCATCAGCGTCGTACCATTTTTCATCTGATCCACGACTGCCGTCATTAATTTCCGCTGACGCTCCGTCCGTGTATAATCGGAGGTCGCATCATGGCGGAAACGAACATATTGCAAAGCTTTGTCTCCATCCAGCTTTTGCAGACCTTTTTTCAGATTAATATCGTAGACACCTTTGTCTGTCGGGTCATGATAATACATGTTTTTTTCTACATCGATCTGGACTCCACCTACTGCATCAATCAAAGCCTTGAAGCCTTCAAAGTCAGTAATGACGTAACGATCTACTGGAAGTCCAGTGAACTGACTAACCGTTTCCATTGCCAGCTCAGGTCCACCTTCTACAATCGCAGAGTTGATCCGCGAGCTACCTCTACCGGGAATATCTACATACGTATCACGCAGGATTGAAAACATGTCATAACGTTTCCCCGTAGGATCGATGCTGACCAGCATCATAGAGTCAGAACGAGGCAGCCCGTTATTTTTCATTCCTCTACGGTCTACTCCCATCAGCAGGATATTGACACGTTCCTTGCCATCCCACTCTGGTATTTCCGCTGCTTTGGTGGAATTCCCACCACTAGGCGGTGCGATGTTAGGCTCTTGAATATTTTGAGCAAATTGATAAAAAGAGTATCCGTAATATCCAGCTGTCGTAGCTATCACGACAAGCAAAAGAAGCAACACTCGTTTCCATATTTTCATAAAGTCCACCTTTATTCTCTCTATCCTCAGTTGATGTCATCTCTCCACTTTGATTAGTATACTCGAATTTGCGGAAAGTGGAGCAGCCTTTATTTGGGTACCTGTGACATTGTAAACATTTTATTTTACAAAGTTTAGAATATTCGTTATACTGTTCTTATCCTTACTGATAAGGGGTGCATTCGCGTGATATCACCGTCAGTTTTCCTCAATCGCTATCCACGTGAGGCCATTTTCTTCCTCATCGCCAGCTTTATTAACTCCTCCGGGAGTGCTTTTATGTGGCCACTTACTACCTTATACGTACATACCATTTTGCAACGCTCGATGACAGAAGCCGGATTCGTCTTGATGATCCAATCTCTGGCTGGTATCTTCGGCCAATTCATCGGCGGATCGTTGTTTCATCGACTAGGTGCCAAGCGTCTTATTGTCGGCGCATTGATCATTCAAGGTCTTATTCAATTTTCCATTCCTTTCGTTCAGAGTTGGCCTGCCTACCTGATTCTCATGATGGGGCTTGGTTTTACCTTCAACCTGTCGTTTCCAGCGATTCAGGCATTTATTGGTTTCCGCTGGAAGGAACAGCGTCGCGAATTATTTAACATCGTCTACGTCGGCAATAATTTGGGGATGGCAATCGGAACCGCGTTGGCTGGCGTCATTGCCACTTTATCCTTCCAGCTTACTTTTTGGTTCAACAGCACGAGCACCTTATTGTTTGCCTTGTTCTTCTTCCTTTTTATGAAGAATATATCTCATCAGGAGCTGATCGGAGAAAACTTGGAAGAACAGCAAAAGCATCGCGTGAAAAACAGCTTTACCCTGTTATTCCGCTACCAATTGTACTTGTTTATGGCCTTGGGCGCAGCATTCATTTTCTTTTCGAATACGGTATGGAATACAGGCGTTGCTCCTTATATTACCGAACAAGGCATGCCGCTGTCTTCGTATAGCTGGCTGTGGACGATCAACGGGATTATCATTTTTGCCGGGCAGCCTATCACGTCTTGGATCAAGCGGCTATTGAATCAGAGCTTGTCTGCCCAACTCGTCGTCAGTGCTATCGCGTATGCTGTCGGTTTTGGGTGTATGCTTGTCTACCACGGTAGTTATTACGCATTTGTTGTCGGAATGGTTATCACTACATTTGGAGAAATGCTCATCTCGCCCACTATTCCTACTTTTATATCGGAAAAAACCGGAGAAAATGCACCCTTTTATTTGGGGGTCGTAGGGGCGATTACAACTGGTGGAAGGCTCTTGGGGCCGCTGGCTATGGGGTTCATGTATGACCATGGTGGTATTCATCCAACTCTGTTCTTGGCAACGCTTGTCTCTGCGGGTTCGGTCCTGCTCTGTCTGTTACACGCTTATTTTCATCGGGAAAAACAAGCAGAGGTTGCTAAATACTGATTTCATTTGCAAAGAAGCCGCCCGATCCCTATTACAGGAACGAGCGGCTTGGTTTTCACACTACTTCTTTTCTTCCTTGATTTGCACTTCCCAATCGACTTTGTTCTCTTTTATTACATGATCGAGGAAGACTGATATTTCCTTCACATCTTTTTTCTGAAAGAGCACTGCTAGCTTCCCTTCGAGTTTTATCGTACCATTTTGGTTTTCTTTTTTGTTGACCATAAACCTTACTACTCTGGCCTCATTCCCGTTTTCGTCCTTTACCGTCCATAGCCTTGGAAGTCCCACAATATCTTTGGCAAGAATCACTTCCAATGGAATATCGATTGAGGTATCCCCCTCATCAACTTTCATTTGGATCGATTTAAACGTGATTTGGTTCCCAGCAACATCTACTTTTTTCGGATTTTTCTCCAGTTCAGCAAGAGATAGCTTGGTTTGAGAAGAGACTTTCTCTCCTGTATAGACAGCATCGAGCTTCATTGTCAAGTTTTTTGCTGGGTCCAGTGGCATGTACGTATGGACAAAACTCGTACTTGGCTGCCACTTCGTTGTGAAGTCAACCGACGAGCCATAGCTCATGCCTATGATATTGAGATTGTGATCCCTTTCATCGGATTTAATCATATCATCCCATTTGCCCACTACAGTCCCCTTTTCATCGACAAGCTCGTAACGAAAACCCGCCACTACTTTCTCATTCGGATTGCTGTTTGAGAACTCTAGCTGCGTAGCAGTGGGAACAAAGCGCGCTTCTTTTAGCTCTACTGTTGCCCCTGTTGGAGTTTTTAATTCCTTGTTTAACGCTACTGTTTTCATGGCTGCTTTTGCTGGTCGCATATCAATCGGGATATCGAAATTCCACGTGCCTTTCGTATCTGTCAGGCGCTTCACGCGCATTTCCAAAATCAATTCGTCCGGCATCGGATTCGCTTCATTAAAGTATACACCCAGTTGTCCTCCGTAGGCGAAGTTTTCACCGTTTGGCAGCGGCAGCCATCTCAGCAATTCCGATTTATCATCTAAATACGTGATTACTTTGCCATTTTTATCTTTCAGTCGAACTTCCCTGAATTCATGAACAGTGTCACCTGAAATAATTGAGAACTGATCCTTCCAGAACGAAGGAATTTTTTTGCCTGACGAATCCTTCACCGAGCCCAGAACCATGATACGCAAGGGATCGGCTACAACTGCACTGATTTCCATGGTTAGACCTTGGTCTGTCACCTTCATGTCAAGCGGCTGTACAAAGCCGTTTTCTGCCGCTTTTTTCACGCCAATGTCTGTCTGCTTTTTATCAAACAGGTCAACTACTTGTTTCGCATTGTAAGGCCCTTTTGTTACCGTGATCTCACTCGGATTGATCGATGCATAGATTCCATTCATATAGTTCGCAAACGTAGGAGAAACTGCTGTTCCGAATGTAACCACCATAGCCAACCCTGCAACTGCAATCGTCGTTTTCTTCACAATATCCACACTCCGCTTTTTCCAATTTATTTGAACTGGCTTTTTTTGTATGGGTTTGAGTTTGAGTACGTTTATCGGGTAAGCGGGGAGCTTTTCCATGACATTTTGAATGGTTGCCTCCGTCTGCCAAACATCTCTGGCTTCATCATCGGAGTTATCCAGCTCCTCGAGATATTGTTCAAACTTGATCTGGCACGCGCTGCATGTATCCAAATGCCGTTGTACGTCTTGTTTCACTCGCAAAGGAAGCTTGTCTTCCAAATACGCGTTTAGCATGAATGTATCCAAGCATGTCATAGGTGGAGGTCCCCTCCTTTACCCGAATTCGTAATGGCATTTTTGAGCTTGGCCCTGCCTCTGGAAAGACGTGTTCGCACCGTACTAATGGGAACATCCAGCTCCTCGCTAATTTCTTCGTAGCTCAAAAATTGGAGGTAACGCAGTTCCAGGACGACGCGGTATTTGGACTCCAGGGTCATCATTCGATTTTGCAAAAAGACTTTCTGCTCTTTCGCAAGGTATTCGAGCTCAGGTGTATGACTGGTAGCCAGCTCAATCTCTGCTTCTGCAACCGGAATGGATCGTTTCCGGTTTCGCAGTTCATCGAAGCAATAATTGGTGGCAATCCTGTAGAGCCAGGCACCAAATTCATAGCTTTTGCTGTAGTCACCCAGATGGTAATACACCTTGATAAAGATCTCCTGAGCCATGTCCTGCTCAAGATGCGGCTGTCCGATCATCTTGCGAATGAGCAATCTGACCCTTTTGTTATATTTTTGTATGATCTGAGAATACGCCTCTTTGTTCCCTTGGAGGACCTCCTCAATGATCAGCCTGTCGTCCTGCATCTGTCTTCCTCCCCATATCAAAACCTGTATCGAGGGCTACAGGTTCAAAAAGGTACGCTGCGCAGCTATCCCCTTTTTGCTTGTACACCTTAATACGACGGAAAATGGTGGAAAAAGATCGCAACTTTTTTTGGAAACGGGAGATTTTTTTCATACGAAAAAAGCTGCCGAGGGTATCTCGACAGCTAATGAAACAATGGCAATGATATTTAGTTGGTTCTTTTTCTCACAGGTGGGCAGGTAAGTGACTTTCCGTTGTCTTGCGGACCAAGTCCGATGATGTACGGTACCGCCACACGGCTCCACTCTACCGGATTTGGTGCGCTGTCCACACCTTCTGGCGAGCATGAACGAAGCATGGCAGTATCGATACTGCCTCCTGGATCAAGCGTCACGGCGACCATTCCCTCAGGCAATTCGGCTGCCAATGATTGCGTCAATCCTTCGATGGCGAACTTTGAAGCGCAGTATGGCGATAAAAACGCTTCCCCATATCTTCCCCAGTATGAGCTGATATTGACGACGACTCCGCCATTTGCGCGCTGAACCATAAACGGCAAAAAGGCGCGAATCACATAGAAAGCTCCATTCACATTGATGTCCATGACTCTCGAAAACTCATTTGGCGCAAGACCAATGACTGGACTGTTCCGGTTTATAATAGAAGCATTGTTAATCAACAGATCGGGAACGCCGACCTCGGCTCTGACTTCCTCTCCCCACTTTTCCACTTGCTCCATGACCGAAACGTCGACGACAGAAAAATGATGCTGTTCTCCGAATTGCTGTCGCAGTCCTTGCACCTCTTTTTCCGAACGACCGCAGCCTGCAACTGTCCAGCCTGCTTCGTGAAAACGCTCGACCATTTCCCTGCCCAACCCACGTGTCACGCCTGTAATCACTACGAGCTTGTTCATTTTCTCCCCCCATTATTATACTTATTAAACATTTTAGTATAATAAAAGAAGGAAATCAATCCTAATAACTTTGAGTTTGGGCTGTGGTGGTGGGGAGGAAACAGGAGAAAACGCTCAGCTTCTAGGTCCACCCACTGGGGGATTGACTGCCCGACTCCATGCAAAAAGCGAAACTGCGTCCAAAGTAGTTCTTTCATGATGTGTT
>NZ_JABSUV010000047.1:0-45605 GCF_013284275.1 Brevibacillus sp. HB2.2 | reverse complement strand
ATCCATGCTTAAACGGGGTTTAAAAGTCTTAAAAGAACGAAGAACATATTCAGTTACGCCAGAGAAGAATATTTCCAGACGTAGCGACTTGTGAAGTCCTACCGAGCGGAGAAGGGATTGGCGGGCAAAGAAATGCAACCGTGCCCATGCGACGTAGCGGCTACCACTTTTGCATTTCCCCGCTAATTCCTTCGGAGCGGGCAGTCCCAACCCTCAGCGGGACGGAGCACTGAGCCTAGTCTGGAAATATTCTTCTCCCCACCGCAACCACCGTCTTTCAGACTTACCATGATTACCCTTTTGCGTTGTGAGAATAAAAAAGCACATCACCCTCTACAGGGGAATGTGCTTGGAACACTACTCTTCTTTTCCTGATAATCAGACGTCCTCTATTAGTCTATGTATCCAGCGACTCCTTTTTTAATCAAGTATTCCATCTCTACATCCAGGATCTTCTCGACGGTGATCTCATCCAGCTTCACATCTGACTTACCCATGACGTAATCTACGAGATCATCAAAATCAACGTCGACATCACCTTTTGCATCTGCCTTCGCACTGTTCATGTACGCTTGCTCATGCTTGAGTACGATCATGATTTTTTGCGGGTCTACTTTTGTTTTCGCAGCTACATGCGCCACGAGTTCGGTTTCGTTTACTTGCTTACTCATTTATAGTCATCTCCTATTTCTCTTACCTTCTGCCATTTTACACTATCATTGCCCTTCCACACAGAAATGAAAGAAATCAAAATTATATCAGTCAAACAATCCTCGCTCTAGAGCTGCAAGAAGAGAAAATATTGTTTCCAAGAGACAATTTGCCCCACATTCAATTTTTATAAACGTCAGACTCAGGTCAACTTCGATATCGAAGAGCTAATTTTTAAATAAAAAGCATCAGTTCCTATATTTCCCGACTTGCTATTGGAAATATCATGCTTATGCTATGTAAATAATTATCCTGACTTTATGCTACGCGTATAAAACAGTTATTTCATAAAGACGAAAAAGAAGCTGGGAAAAACGAAATCTTCTTTCCCAGCTTCTTTACTTTTAAGGGACTTCTTAGACAATCCCTTGTCATGACTACTCTTCTCTTACGGATAACCAGATGTCTTTGACTAGTTCCATGAAGGTCTGGATTGCGGGTTCTTCTCGTCGGCGACCCAGACAGACCAGCGATGTTTCTGCTTTCTTGGAAAAGCGGTACAGCTCGATTAGTTCTCCTGTTCGAAGCTCTTTTTCCACGAGAACCTTACTGAGCAGGGCTATGCCTGTTTGGTTCAGGACTGACCGTTTGATCGTTTCTTCGCTGCTACATTTTATCACAGAGGGTGGGCTGTAGTTTAACTCCAACAGGCATTGGGTAATAAATTCGTCGAGATTGCACCCCTCCTGATAGGACAAAAAAGGAAAGGTCACGAGTGCGTCTGCCAGTGTTTTGTCCTCCATCAAATCAGGAGAGGCAATCAAGGTAAATTGTTCCAAGTCCACGACGCTGGAATGAATACCTGGTTGCGAGGTGGTGCCCGCAATAATCCCAATATCCGCCTCGTGGGCCTGAATTTTTCTCAAAGTCTCCTGACTGGTGCATGAAATCACCTGCAGATTGACCTGTGGATGTGTCTCGACATAAGCTTTCAGAATTTGGGGCATGTATTGTATGCAATAAAACTCCGGGGCCGCCACGACTAGCGGTCCTACAGGCATGTCTAAGTGATTAAGTCCCTCCGCCATGTGCTGGAGAACGTAGAAAAGCTGATCCGTATGCTGCTTCACTATTTTTCCGGCCGGTGTCAAAAACGTGCGCTTGCCTACCCGATTGAGCAAAGGATGTCCCAGCTCCCGCTCCAATGCTTGAATCTGGAGTGTAATCGTAGGCTGGCTGTATCCGAGTTGCTCTGCGGCCTTCGTCAGGTTCAAATGCTCGGCAACGACCTGAAATGTCTTCAGATTGCGTAACTCCATGATTGATTATCCACTCCCTCACCGAACGACACCCATTCTTCGTGTAAGTGCATGTTCAAAAAGTCGGCTTTTTGAACAACCTCAGTTAGAAAAAGTGTAGCCGAGAGTGGCTCTATGTTCAACCGATACCCTATGCGTGCTTCCCTATAATCTCCGCCAGCTTGTGAGCCGTCTCCTACTCTATCCCTTATTTGCGTGACTCCAAAAACTCCGATACCTTTGATAGACCCACTTGAAGTACTTCCGTCGAGCAGGCGTACCCGATTCGTAACCACCCTTCCATGTCAAAGCAACTGCCTGGTGTCAAAAACGCCCCTGTCGTTTTAAACAGGTCAATGCAAAACGTTTCCGAAGGGATATCCAGCTCGTACTTGAGCATTGCAGTTGTCCCTGCCTGCGGCTTGACGTAAGAAACCAACGGCTCCTTTGCTACCCATTCGTCGAGTATTTGCAGGTTGTCACGCACGATCTTCAGGTTGCGCTCCATGATCTTGTCGCGGTTTTTCAGCGCATGGACAGCCAGCATGTCATCCAGCATCCCGCAGCTTATGGTTGTGTAGTCGCGGTGCGTCAAGCAGCTCTTGATCACGTCCTGAGGTGCTGCAATCCATCCCAGACGCAAACCCGCCAATGAAAACACTTTGGACATGCTACTTGTCGCAATCCCTTTTTCGTACAAGTCGACGATCGATGGCACCACAACCTCTGGGTCTTGGTGCAAATTACGATACACCTCGTCACACAGCACATAAGCGTCAACGGAGCGGGCAATCTCTACGATTTCTCGCAGCAACCCTTCACCCATCAAAGCTCCAGATGGATTGTTCGGATTGTTGATACAAATCAGCTTGGTCTTGTCTGTAACGAGCGAGCGCAGCTCATTCAGATCAGGCAGAAAATCATTTTCCGGCAAAAGTCTGAGCAGCTTGACCTGCGCTCCGAACGACTCCGGTACCGAATAAATTTGCTGATAGGTCGGATGAACGGTAATGACTTCGTCACCAGGCGCAACGAGCGAGAACAAGGTGAGAAAATTCGCTCCAATCGCCCCGTTCATCGCCAAAATGTTCTCCGGCTTCATCGTTTGGTACATACTTGCAACGAGGCTGCGAAATTCCGGCGAACCCTCGATATGACCGTACGTCAGCTTCTTCTGGGCCATCTCGCGGAAAAAATCTTCCGGCTCATCGGAAAGGCGAATCAACTCTTCTACCGTCAGCGAATCAACACATGTTTCGGCAATATTGTAAACAGCTTCCATCTCGTAAGCGTTCATCCATTCTTCTACTTTAAAAGGTGCAATTCTCATCGTCGTTCCTCCTTATCCTATCCTTTCACTTTTACAGATCCACTATCGTACCTACACCGCGCTTATCCGCCACTTTCAAAATGTGTGCAGCTGTCAGTAAATCTTGAAACGCGATCCCGGTGCTATCAAAAATCGTGATTTCTTCTGCGTGTTGTCGTCCTTGGACATGACCTGGGATGACATTGCCGATCTCTGCTGCGATATTGCCTTCTGTTATCAGGCCCTTTTTTACAGCTACCTTTGTCTCTCCCACGCGTACAGCCTGTCCTACATCATCAACGAAGACGCGCGCTTTTGCAAAAAGCCGTTCATCGATTTCCTGTTTTCCTTCCATGTCTGCCCCGATGCAGCTAATATGCGTCCCCGGCTTTACCCACTCCGCCTGGATCATCGGTTCACGTGAAGGGGTTGCGGTGATGATAATATCTGCTTTTCTAGTCGCTTCTTCGAGGTTGTCCACTGCAATAAACTGCACGTCACAACGGCTGGCATAACACTCGTACTCTTCTCCTGCATATTTGGAGACGAATCTGGTCAAAAGGTTTTCTTTGATATTGGCGGCAAAGCTTTGCGCCTTCTCTGGTGATCGCGGATTGCAGATGTACACCCGCTTGATCTCTGTCATCGTCATCAGTGTCGCCATGATTTGAAAAGGAGCCTGGTGTCCCGTCCCGACAATTAGCAGGTTCTCCGATTCGCGACGAGCCAAATACTTTGCCCCGATTCCACCGGCTGCTCCTGTACGCATACAAGTAATGTGCTCTCCACTCAAAATCCCCTGCGGTACACCCGTTTGGCTGTCCAATACCATCACCGTACCAACTAATTGTGGCAGACCTTTCTTGTCATTGTCACCGAACCACGAGACGAGCTTGAGTCCAAATATATCCGCTTGGGGCAAATGACCGGATTTGATATCCATGTCCGCTCTACCCTCGACGAACTCATGAAAAATGAGCGGAAACAACGTAGCCTGCTGACTCGATTTCATTTGATAGGCTTGCTCGACCACTTCAATCACGCTGGCCATATCCAGCACATCTTCGGTAGTTTCCTGATTTATGACGCGAAATGGAAACATGTCTATCTTCCCTCCCCACTGTTTCTTTCACACTAACACAGTTTTTTAGGGCGAAAAAATTGAAAGATCCAATGGTTCCTATTAAAAAAAGCAAACCCTCCACCAACAGATGCTGGAATGGAGGATTTGCTTATGCTCCACCGATTCTTGCCGAAATCGTTGTAGCTTGACGTTTCACTTTTTCGATGAGTAGGGGCAATCGATCTTCTGTCACCCGAAAGCATGGGGCATTGATCGAGAGCGCTCCGACGAGTTGATTTCCGTAGCCGATGATCGGAGCGGCAACTGCCATGGTGCCTTCCGTCTTCTCCTCGTAACTGATCGCATAGCCACTTTTCTTGGCTTCACTCAGCTGCTCCAAAAATGACGGCTGCTTGTCTCGTGCAAGCTGGGCGGAAACGACCCTTGTAATCGCATCCTGCTTCAAATACGCGAGAATGATTTTACTGGGGGCGCCAATTGTGAGAGGTATTCGCTCCCCCAGGTTTTCGTCTATGCGTATTTTCAGTGGACTTTCTACTTTTTCGATCGGCATCGAATCCGTTCCGGCCAATACGTTTAGGAAGATACTCTCCTCGACTTCATTCGCCAGCTCCTCCATGAAAGGTCTCGCTACAGCTCGCAGGTTTAGCTTTTCATGCAGGATAAAACCGATTTCCATCCACGTATATCCCGGCTTGTAATGCTTGGTGACTGGGTCCTGCTCAACCAATCCGAACTGGATCATGGATTCGAGAAAACGGTGGAGCGTACTGATTGGTAGACCTGTTGCGCTCGCTAGCTCCGAAATCGGCCAAGCATGTTTTTCGTCTGAAATCAGTACCCGAATAATTTTCATCGCCCGTTCGACTGATTGAACCATCCTTCTTTCGTCCTCCATGACAAAAAGTTACGCTGCAACACTCGTGTTATCTTTCGTTTGTTTAGTGGGGGCTTTCCCTTTGGCAAGCCTTGCTTCCAGCTTATTCACAAAATACGAGAAGATCATGATCAGTACGAGATAGTACAACCCGACGACCATATACGTCTCCAGCTGCTTGTAGTTGGATGCTGCCTCACCGAGACCCGTTCCCCATAAATCCTGCATCCCTACGTAGGCGACCAGCGAAGAATCCTTCAACCCGATAATAAACTGATTGCCAAGCGATGGGATCGCCCGACGGAACGCCTGCGGCAAAATGATTCTTCGCATCGCCAACGGGTACGACATTCCGAGTGATCTGGACGCTTCCATTTGCCCGCGGTCGATAGACTGGATGGAGCCTCGGAAGATTTCCGCAATATACGCACCGTTATGAACGGCCAGCGCGATGGCCCCAGCCCAAAACTGCGACAGCGTGACCATATTCGCCAAGCCGAAGTACAGAATACAAATTTGTACGATCAATGGCGTTCCGCGAATGACGGTAATGTAGGTGTGCGCGATGTAGTTCAATGCTTTGGAATCGGATATCCGGAAAAAGGCAATGACAAGACCTACCACACAACCGAGGAGCAGGGCAACCGCCGTCAACTGAACCGTGAGCCATGTCGCTTTTAGAAAAAGGGGATAACTGGATAGAAAAATATCAATAATCACGTTTAATCCTCCTCACATGAAGCGTTAAAAGGAGGGCGTCCACCACGGACACCCCGTTGCCCACTTACTGTTTTTGCAAGATGTTTCGGCCAAACCATTTTTGGCTGATCTTCTCATAGGTGCCGTCTTTGACGATCTCATCCAACGCCTTGTTGATCCGCTCCACTGCCTCTGAATCACCCAAGCGCACAGCGATTGCTTGCTCGTCAAAGCTGAGTGGTTCGCCTACATCAATCACTTTTCCGCCGCCTTCTTTAATGAATCGCAAGCCTACTACCTGGTCGGTAATCACTGCATCGAGACGCCCTGTCGGCAGGTCGAGCAAAGCCGTGATATCGCTATCATATTGAGTGATTTTGTCTTCATCCGTCAGCTTTTTCGCCCAATCCAAGTAGTTGGATGCTTTCACGACACCGATCTTTTTGCCTTTCAAATCCTCTTTGGTCTTGATTGTTGTATTGCCCTCTTGTACGAAAATTTGCGAACCGGATCGGTAGTATGGATTGGTGAACAAAACAGCTTTTTGGCGTTCAGGTGTGACGGTCAAGCTTCCGATGACAGCGTCGTATTTTTTCGCGTCCAGGCCAGGGATGATCGTTTCGAATGGATTGGTGATCGGCACTGCGTTCATGCCCATTTTTTCTGCCAGCGCTTGTCCAATCTCTACGTCAAAGCCAGTCAGTTGCCCGTTTTCCTTGAAGCTAAACGGCTTGTACACGCCACTCATGGCGTACGTAAAATCCTTCTTTCCACCGTCTCCAGCAGTTTGTCCACCTGCTGCCGGTGCACTTCCCTGTGATCCACAAGCCGAGAGCAACAACGAGCCTACTAGGACAGTGGACAACAAAATTCCGGACCATTTTGCACGCTTTTTCATTGGTGATTCCCCCTGTATTCATCTCTATATTTAATGGATTTTAACGGATACTTCCTAAAAACTGCTTGGTACGATCATGCTGCGGGTTTTCAAAGAATTCTCTCGGCGGTCCTTGCTCCAGGATTTGCCCATCGTGCATGAACACCGCCCGATCTGCTACTTCACGAGCGAACCCCATTTCGTGTGTCACGACGATCATCGTCATTCCTTCTTTGGCGAGCTGCTTCATGACCTGTAGCACTTCACCGACGAGCTCGGGATCGAGTGCAGAGGTTGGCTCATCAAACAGCATGATCTTCGGCTTCATCGCAAGAGCCCGGGCGATGGCAACCCGCTGCTTTTGTCCACCAGAGAGCATGTCCGGGTAGACATCGGCTTTGTCCTGCATATTTACTTTTTTCAGGAGCTCGTACGCTAATTGTTTGGCTTCTGCTGCACTCATCCCTTTGACGTGAACTGGTGCCTCGATCACGTTTTCCAAAACGGTCTTGTGCGGAAACAGATTGAAGTGCTGAAAAACCATGCCGACCTCGGCGCGGAACTGATTCAGATTCGTCTTGTGTGGATCAATTTGCTGGCCGCCGATTCGAATCTCTCCGCTGTCATAAAATTCCAGAAAATTCAAACATCGGAGTAAAGTACTTTTGCCTGATCCACTGGCTCCAAGCAAGACGACAACTTCCTTTTCTTCCACCGTGAGCGTAACGCCCTTCAACACGGTTAACGGGCCAAAAGATTTGACAAGCTGCTTAACCTCAATCATCCTGCTATCCCCCATTTATCTCCCGGATGAATTGCGTATTCCTTTTTCCGAATACCGGAAACGTTTTCTGATTTAAATTATAATTATATATTTTCTGATATTCAAGAAAAATATGTTTTATTGAATAAATATTCATGATAAGAATATGGAATAGTTTTCCTCCCCGCTTGGAATGAATAAATGAGAGTGTTTTATACATCAAGGAGGATCGGGATGAAAGTAGCAACGTGCTTCTATGTAGGACTCATCATCATTTTTCAGCTCTCCGCCTGTTCGCTGCCAGGTCCACAAGCAGCACCACTCCCACAGCAAGCGGCTCCATCTGACCCTGATCCGGAAGTCAAAAGACCGGCAACCGATGAGATCAAAGGTCGAATCATAAACAATCAGTTCACGGTGCCGATCCCGATCACCGAGACATCTACGTTATGACCCCGCGACTCCAGACGGAAAGCTTTATGGGCAAATGGTCATGTCCCTTGAACAGGTAAAAAATGCGTTTTCCGTTCAGTAATAGAAAAAAGTGGTTAGCAGCGCAGAGTCTGCTCAACCACTTTTTCGCGTAAAGACAAATAGTTTCCCATCCGCGTTCAACACTTGTGTCCCTTGGCCAAGCTCGATCCAAGATCGCGCCCAGTGTACATGCCCACAGCAGACGAGTACTGGAGAGTGTTGCTGCAAGCACTCACGAATTTCAGGTAAGCCTTGCAGATCAAATGAAGGCTCATCCGGACCTTGATGAAGTAACAATATGTCAGGCTGCTTCCGAAGCAGCTCCCGCATTCCTTTCAGGAACTCCTTCCTTTCCCTCCGATTCGGTTTATCCGCACGACCTACGATTCCGCCCAGGCCCGCAATACGGAGCTGGCTGACTTGCACTATTTCAGGATCATTGATTACGGTGATATCTGCCATGTGTTGAAGCTGTGCGAATGAACCCGAGTCAAACAAATCGTGATTGCCAACAACCCCGACCACCTCTCCAAACTCGCGTTGAAAAGCTTTCCACACGGAAGAGGGATCGCCGCTACTTCCCCGTTCCCATGGATCGGCATACAAGTCACCGCATAGCAAGACCAGAACGCGTTCCCTTGAAATGAATGGCTTTTCGATTTGGAGTAACAGTGAAACCATCTCTGGCAACGCTTCGCCAAGCAGTACCTGCTGCTCGTGCCGAGACTCTATCACCCCTTGCAGATCGGAAGTAATGATGATCGCATCATAAGCATCAGGAATATTCACCATTTCCCCAAAAAAGATGGGCAACCTGCTCGGAACAACACCTTTGCCATTCGCGCCTGCTGCTAGATAGGGAACCTGCTCGACGGGTTCTTCTCCGATCTTGGTAATCTGGATCACGAACGCAGCTGCTCCCTGACTGCCATCAATGCAAAACCGAGCAAATTTTCTCCCCGCCACTTCTCGGGCTGTTCCGCATGCGGATGATCTTGGGCCATCCCGATTCCCCATATCCGATCATAAGGACTCGCTTCGACAATAATGCGATCACCTGTGTCCAAGAGGTATGCTTTCAAATCGGCATGCTGGCTGAATTTTAACAGGTTTGCTTGGCGAACAATCGCCGTCTTGTTCGCATTCCACACAGCCTCGTCAAAGGAATGAACCTTTCGTCCCAAATCCTTCGCTTGTTTCGGATGATTTTTCCTCAGTATTTCATCACGGATGGCAAGATCGCCGAATAGTTCAGCCTTTTTCGCCATCATGTAATGCTCAGCGGTTAGGTACGTGATACCGTTCTCTACAAAAGCGGCCGGATACCATTGGCTGAAACAAGATTTATCGGTCGTGCCTGAATCCTTCTGTGTATGTCCCCAAAAGAACAAGTATTTCACTCTGGTCTTCTGCGATTCTTTGAGTAAGCTTTGGACGTCATGTATGTGCGCCATCGTTGTATCCCCATCTTTCTTTTATAGACAATCCCATGTATACGAAACCTTTGAAAAATCCAGACGAAGCAGGTCCTCCCTGCGAATGAAGAAGTTGCCCACTCCGCTATCTCCCCACGAGACATAGTAATCGTAATTGTCGCCTTCCATATCCAGTTGAAGGAGCATCTCCCATCCATCCTGATTCCCATACTCCTGGGTAAAGTAGGGATATCCTCCGATCCGTGACCCGCTTGCATCGGCGAGGTCCCAATATTTGGAGTAGGCCACTTGATTCTCATCGGTAGGTAGCTGATAATTCACCGCCTGTGGATCTCGATGAGGGACGTACTGCGACTCTAGTTTTCCTGTCACTTTATATGGCCCACCTAGTACCGGACTGTACACGTCAGGGTCCTCTGGTTGAAAGGGGTCAATTTCCTGTGTGTCCATGACCTCTTCAAAATGGAGCACGTGAAAGGATTGATCCATCAATCCGAAGGTATCATCCTCCTTGACAAAAAAACTGGTCAATCCACTAGCAGGGTAGCCATCGAGTCGCGGCATTTGCGTCCAGTTGATTTGTGCGAGAAACAAGCAGTCGTTTCCGTCTTCATCCTGTGGGTATGGCATTTGTGGCGGCAGCCAAGGCTTTCCGCCCACCTTGCTATCTGTTAAGGTAGCCGGTTCTTTCGTCAGCGTGAGCTTAATGGATGACTTCGCGGATTTTTGGATGTGTTCCAAAAACTCTGGGGTCCATTGGTTATTTGCATCTAAGAAGTTCAAGGAAGATCACCTCGGATATTGAAACATATGGAAAATGGTTACCTTATTTTATCTGAACCATCTACCTATCCGCAAATTTCTTACATCACTTGCGCAGCAGGATGCCAGCCTGTGGTATACCAAGCCAGAAGCCAGAGGTAGGCATGGCAATCACCCCGACCACACATATCCCGAGTATCGTCCACCCAAAGGCAGCCGGCGTCTCCATTCCCTTCTTTTTCATCAGCCAATCCGCCATATATCCGAGCAACATCAGCAAAAAGCCAAACATCAGAAACCAGAAAGCAGCAACTTCTTCTTTCCCTACCCCATTCCAAAAGCCATTAGCAACAATCTGCTGAAGCGGCTCCGCGTATAAAAACAGACCGACAACCGTATGCAGCAGTCCTGTCAGGATGAGAGTGAAGCCCATTTGGCGCTTGATCCCACTTACCATGTCCATTCGCTCCTCTCAAGTTGGCCTATTCCGAAAATCGTCAGCACCCGATTCAATCCAGTACGTCTCAATGCTGGGCAGCCCCTTCCCTTGCGCTAAAACGAATGATCAGCCGATCTTCCGCATATTTCGCTCCCGTCACCTGTCGCCCCATTAACACTCGTGGCAAGATGACTTTTCGCTTGTAGGCGCCAGCATTTACGGTCAATTCATCCCCTGTTTGCGTTAAATCCAGCGCTGCCTTATCCACAAAAGGAATCATCAGCTCCAAATGCAGCTCACCATCCACTTCTCGAATCAGTTCCGTTCTGCCCTGATAAAGCTTGGCGGATGGGTCTTCTGTTCCAAAAACGATATCAGCCAATTCTTCTAACACGGGAAGCCCAATCACTTCTTTTGGCATCATCGGTGCTTTCAAAATCGGCAGCGGCTGAAAGTTTTCCACGATTTCGTTCTCATACTTACGTTGCAGCTCTCGCCAGTGGGCAAAAAATCCTTCTCCCGCTTCATCCGGAAGCACCCGATTCACGATGATGGCATCCGTATTGAACCCGAACAGATTCAAGTACGTAAACGAGCGCTTTGCTTCCGCAAGTACCATTTTTTCTGGATTTACTACGATCCTAACTGATGTGATCTCCGGGTCCAAAACAATGCGTTGCATTTCCTCCAGCCCCCGGGCGAGCTGCTCGACGCTGTTTAGCACATCATCAGAAGGAAGCTCTACTTTGTTGACGATCTTGGCCACTGGGCGAACCAGTTTGATCAGCTTGCGTTCCGTCGGAAAAATTTTCTCTAACCACCAATTCAATACGTTGGGATAGCTGAGCAGACGCAGGGTTTCTCCGGTTGGGGCACAATCTACTATCAGGACGTCGAACTGCCCGCTTACGGCGTGTTCCTTGATCTGTAGCAAACTGAACATTTCCTCCATGCCAGGAAAAACAAGCATCTCTTCCGTCGTAATATCAGTCAGCTGTGCTTTGTCGAGCAGTGTTGTCAGCCATCCCTGAACGGCTCCCCAATTGCGCTCGGTTTCCCGCAGACTGTTTACTTCCTGGCCCCATAAATTTTCGCTAATGAGTACGGGGTCTGGTCCGATCACAGTCCCCAATGAATCTGCCAAACTGTGTGCCGCATCCGTACTGAGTACGAGCGTCCTCTTTCCCTGCTTTGCCAGCTTAACAGCCGTTGCTGCTGCAACACTTGTCTTGCCAACTCCACCTTTGCCAGTGTAGATGATGATTCTCATCTCGACTCTCTCCTTCACGGTCCATTTAGTACGATTTCGTAGTAATTAAACAAAAAAAGAAGCAGATTCGATCAAACTATTCCTCAATGTTGATCTTGATGGAACGAACCTTTGTTTCACGAGGCTTGACAGGTCCTCCGTCCTGAAATACCTTGGCGGCTTTGAGTAAAAGGGCAGTGAATTGCTCCATTTCCTCCGGTGTAAATGCCTCCTGAAGCCTCCCCAACATCGCTAGCATCATTTGCTCTGATTCTTTTGCGAGCTGTTTGCCTGGTTGTGTCAGTGTGACGAGCTTCACCCGTTGATCCTCTACAGAGGTAGCCCTCGCGATGTAGCCTTTGCGTTCCAGCCGTTTCGCGATGCTGGTCATCGAACTAAGCGGCGCCCCCATCTCTTGCGCCAACTCTGACATAGTCAAATCCCCGCGGAACAACAATAGGAGGAGGGTCGTCAAATCAGAGCGAGTCAGTTTTTCTTCAAGCTGCATCGTATCGGACATAAAGGCGAACGGACGCAAACCGGTTTTCAGAAAGAGGTCATATAGTTGCTGCATACCGGTGACTCCTTTTAGTACGATTTCGTAGTAATTTCCCCTCCAATTTATTACATATTTTAGGGAATGTCAACAGCGGTAAAAAGTATACTGCGCTCGGCTGACGTACATATTAAAGCTGTTACAACTGACAGGAGGAATCAAAATGAATAAACAGCGCGCGAAAGAAATCGCCGCTTCGCCTGTTATGGCGAATGTGACCTGCGATGGAATGCCCGTATACATCCAGCACATCGATGATGACAACGACATGGCGAGAATTTACCCGCTCAATCAGCCGGATCAGGAGATGAGCGTTCCTGTAGCCAGCTTGCGGGAGCACGGTGAGTACTGATTTTTGTCACGACAACGATGGAGGGGACCTGTAATCCGCAGGTCCCCTCATCTTTTTGTACAAATGGTCTTACAACAAGCCCTGAATGAACGGCAGCTCCAAATTCTCGATCATTTTTTTCTGACTCGCCGCCAATTTTGCTGTGATCTGATCCTTGCGTGCGATGGCCTCCCAGGTGCAGGAAAGAATTCGTTCACCTAATCGCGGCTCGTCTGTTGACACGATGAGCTCCGGGAGATCCAGTGAATAAGCGAAGTCAATGCCCTTAATGCGATACGCCAAACAAACGAACGGAACACCCGCAGCGGCACTCAGCACATTGGCATGCAACTTAAAGTTGATCGTCGCTTGAAAGCCTTTCATCAGCTGCAGCATTTGCGTATGATCGTGCAGCTCAAGGTCGAGAATCGTATGCGCTGGATCGTTGATTTTGTTATACAGTCTTTTAATGGCTTCCCGATCCGGTCCCCACATGGTGAGCAAGTGGATATCGTAGCCTGCCTGGATTAGCTTCTTGGCTGCATGCGCCAGCGCATCCTCTACTGCAGTCTCGTTTTTCCCATAAATCCGGTTATAGGAAGTGCCCCAATTGATGCCAATCGTGGGTCGCTTGCTTTTATCTCCTACTATTGGCAATGATGCAGGGAGAAGCAGCATTCCCGGGTCTCCGCTAATCGCTGCCCTTTCTCCCACTCCCGCTTGCTGGAGGTATTGGAGTGTAAGTGGTCCGCGTACACCAAAAAATGTGGCGTGCTCGGCGATTTTTTGCAGCATGTGGCTCATTTTATCTTGGCCATTTATCAGCTTGTTCGTCATTCTGCCGGAAGAATCCAGCTCGACTCGATCTTGTGAGTCAAATCCGCTTCCCCAGACCCAAAGATTTTTTTTCTGTTCAACAGCACGATAAGCTACATCCACATATCCAGGGATGAGAAGCGATCCTCCCCCCAAAACTACGGTGTCATACTCGCTTACATCCTTCAGATCAACCCCGGGCAAGGAAGGTATTACCTTGTATTGTGTAGGGTCGAGGTATTTGCACGACAAATTGTAAAAGGCATGCCACATCAGCTCGTCGCCCAAATTGTTGAATCCTAACCAACCGACGTACAATATTTTTTTCATGCTTGTCGCCCCCCCTCCATTCTTTATTTGTGCATAAATAGTAAGCAAGGAGGCACATTTTTGCGTGATAGGAAACTGTTTTTGAACCCACGCCCTTCCTTGACCTCCTATTTCCTTCAATTGACTCCGGTCACTACATGCTTGACGCAGAGCACTGTCGATCAACGGAGGAGACGGCTTCTGCACAGAGGAGTGGTCACCGAAGTAACAGTCCCAAGCCAACTCGTAAGACGAAGGTTCCACCAAACCGACGTAGCCGTGATTCCCGATCGCAAGCACAGGCTTTCCGCACGCCATCGCTTCGAGTGCGACCCTCCCTGTTCCAATCACCAAATCACTGATGGCGTAATACGGCCGGACATCCGTTTGCTCCCCCACAATGTGAATATAGGGCTGCGCTGCGGCTTTATTCAGAACTTTTGCCAGCTCATGAACATGAATGGCCTGGGCACCCGAACCCACCACCACGATATGCAGGTTGGGGATTTCATTCCGCAGTGTTTTGGTTGCCCGCAACACCATGTTGCACACCGTCGCTTTTTGCCAAGCCAACCGGCTCACGTACGTAACCACTGTGGCATCCGGCGGTAAAGACGGCACATCAGCCCTACTTGTTGAGCCTGACTGAAACTCTTCCATATCAATCCCGTTGGAAATGAGTGTGGTTTTTACCCCGCGCTTTTGCCAGAATAGTTGGACAGGTTTGCTCACACTGATAACGGCGGAGCAGAGCTGGGCTACTTTTATCGCCTCATCCTTTGGGTAGTACGTTCCATGCAAGGTGAACACGACAGGAATGCCGAGCTCATTGGCTGCCGTAGCGGCAAGAAAGCCTGATGGCGTTTGATGGACATGGACGATGGTAATACGATGCTTCTTCATACATGCACGGTAACATTCGATCAGATGCTGTCTGCGTGCCGAAAGCGGCTCACGAGCGGATTCTATCGGTTCAATCAAAAAGCCTGCATCAACAAATTCTTGGTAGAAGGGGCCATTACCACCTGCATAAAACAATTGGACTCCTTTTTTCCTCAATGCTTTCCCCATGCTAAGAACATGTGTCTCCGTTCCGCCTGTCCTCAAACTGTCCAGCACCATCAATATCCGATCATTACTGCTAGTCAACTTTTTACCCTCCCTTCTTCCGATAATAGTGGGCCGAACGCTGCTCAGCGTGGGTCCGGTAATAATATAATGCTTCTGCTATATTGTTCACGCCTGCTCTCGCATTCAAAGCTTTGGCGATAAATTCGTAGTCTTCTGCACCCTCAATCCGGCGTGTCGGGCCACCAATCTGGTCAAACAATCGCCCTCGAAACATGCAGGTTCCGTGACAGACGCAGTGTCCCCCGTTTCCGTATACTTTGCGAATGTCATCGCCGTACTTGATCCATCCAGCTAGCTGCTTTTTTTCCGGATTATCGGCCGAAAACGCATAGTAATTCGTACCAACCAAATCGATCTGGGGATGATTTTTCAAATATTCAACCTGCCGCGAAAGACGCAGGATATGGGAGAAATCATCCGAGTCCTGAATCGCGATAAATTCGCCTCTGCTCAGGTAATGCCCGACATTGATGGCACCCGAAAAGCCAATATTGCGAGGGAGCTCATGAATCAACACCTGATTTTCTCTTGGAAAAAACCTTTTACTCTCTTCCAGCCATTCTTTGGCCACTTTTACGGAATGATCTGTAGATGCATCATCGATCAGGATAATCTCCCAATTCTCATAGGTTTGCTGAAGGATGCTGTCCAAGCATTCACGTATATAAGCAGCCCTATTGAAATTGGTAATGACGACACTTACCAGACCTTCTATTCTCTCTTTTGCCAAATTCTTTTCCTCCTTCCAGTCTTCTTGTTTTCACATCTCATCTCGCTGCCGTCCTTTCGCCAGAAACTGTAAAGCTTCCACGTGGTCACCCGCAATCTGTTCGACGGCGGGGGGCATTCCAGAGCTGGCGAAGTGTTTTTCTGGCCGGAGTCGGTTGGAGGTGAAACTGTTCACCTGATGAACCAACTCCATCTTTACACCTGCCTGTGCGTATGCTGCTTGTGCTTTTGGCGGGCAAAGCAGTATGTGCCATCCGAGCAGAGCAACCGCTTCCCTGCGTAAGGCAAAGGGGACGGTCACCATAGACCCGATCCCCAAATCCTTACGATTCAAAGCCAAGTTGAGAGCTTGGCGACAAGCCACGAAGACATTGTCTGGGCAAGGTTGATTCAAAAATACAGAAACATCATTCAGGGCCACATCCACGCCGCACTCACACGCGAGAACAAATGGGTACAGATCATGGACGGTCATAATCATATCCGCATCGACAAACAACAGGATGTCGCCTTTCGACAAACTTGCACCAATTGCCCGTCCAGTATCGACGCCCAATGCAAATCGGAACTCTACGGTCGTCACGCCGCATTCACGGGCAAGCTGTGCTGTTTGATCAACGGAACCATTGACGACCACGATGATCTCAGCAGGGTCCAGTCGAAGAACTTCACGGATCACTTGCTGGATCGTCGCTGCCTCGTTACGGGCTGGAATGATCACGGATAGCGTTTTCCCACCGTAAAGAGTTGTTCGTCGCAAAGGCCATTTCCCTACCTGTGTAACAGGCATACCACTGTTTTTACTACTCACATTCTCTGCTATATCTCTTCGCCGGCCTCCATCGGACAGTCCGCCGCGAAAAGGAAGACGCGAGACGAGATCAAGCTGTTCGGCAATCACCAGCTTTTCATACAAGGAGAGCTCTTTGAGCAACGAACCGTGAAGCTGTGGCAAAAACATCCGTTCTTCCGTCCCCGTTCCAAAGGTTTGCGCGGTAATGGACAGCCCACTCATAACCGCCCGCTTGTGTGCTTGGACAGGCTGTGCCAACTGTTCCACTCCGATTTTCGAAAGTGCCTCTCTGGTCATCGCGTGAGGGGTGTCTAGTAAGGAAGCTTCACGCAGATCAGTGCGACCGAAAAGATTATTTAGTAGCACGGAAAAACTGTGGATAGGCCTTGGTTTTGTCAGCCTCCTGTGTCGCATATCCTGCTGGGGCAAAACAATCTGTGTCTTTCCATATAAAATCGGGAACAAGAAGCGCTGTAATCCAGACGGCGAATGGATTTGTTCTTCACCGAGAAAGAGCAGGACACTCCCTCTTGCATGCTTGGCAGCCTCTCTGCGCCATGAGAATAGATTCTCAGCAGCCTCTGCAAGAACGACGCGGACACCTGAGTCAAGTTCCAGGACCCTTGTCGAAATCACAATGATCTCCAGAGGTGCAAGCTGTTTGCATGCGGCGATCAGCTTTGGCAGATGAGCTGTCCCATGCATGGCAGAGATTAGAATGGATAGGGGCACTAGGCCCCTTATCCCTTGCCTCTCTTTCATTAGAGAACGCGCACGTACGTGATGCGATCGAGTTGAAATACTACTGTTTGGCCACCGCCATAGCCGGGATCACTTGCTGCAAGCACGGTTAATGTCGAATTGGTCACGCCAAGCAACTCACCGTTAATCACGTCTAATCCGATTACGACTTGTACACTATCGCCTATAAACGTTCTCAATTTCTGTACATAGTTCATCTGTCTTCTCCTCCTTACACCTCATGAACATAATTAATTTGTGTGAAACGAATCAGCACACGTGAACCGCCTGACTCTATGATTTCAGCATAGTCCCGACCAACCTCATTCAGGACGCCTGTGACACTTCCTGCATCTGTTCCCAGCTCGACGTTTTCATGCAAATAGCGCAGCAGCACTTTACGAAAAGAATCTTGTCGCAGCAAAGTACTGTGGTTTTCTTGCAGAAACGCGGCGAATTCTTCTGCATACAGCTCTTTGCGAAGCGAACAACGAATAGCTTCTTCCTTGTCATTTTCGACTTCTTCGTCCCTTTGGTCTTTTCCCCAAACGAGACGTCGCAGCCCTTGAAAATACTCTTTCAACTCTTTTTCATTCACAATTAATTTCATCTGGTCACTCTCATCTCCTTGATCCTACTCTTTTGATTTTTTTTCGCCGCTTGTACACGGTATACAAGTAAGTTCAAAAATGTACTAGGACAACTGTGTAATTTTTTGGTTTTAATGAAAAGTTCACAGGGTTTTTACCGAAAAACAAAAAAAGACTGCGAAAAGTATTCGCAGCCCTTCCTTCGGTGTTCTACAACTCTTTCATTGTTACGTACTGTTTTGGCTAACTCTTTGCCACCTGTGCCTTTTCGTCCCTGTTCTTGCCTAGCTCATGCTTGATGAACAAATAGCTCTCAATTTCCCCCAGAAGGTAGAAAAGCGAGGCACGCGTCTCAAATTCCTCTCGCGTTCGCGGCAAATCTGCTGCCTTGATCTCCTCTTGCATCACCCGTAGTTGGTCGATGAAGCGGTAGGCGGTATTGCCCGGATGTACCGAGTCACTGATTCGCTCAAGAAAATCTGCGATCCGATGGCTCTCTGCCACCTGATTGTCTAAGGAAGAGACAATTGGCATCATGCGTTCCAGTAACTCGAACTGCTTTTGCCTCATCACAAAATACTCGTAGTACGAATCGTTACGACGTCCCAATCGATTGCCAACATCTCGTGAGGCCAAACGAATTGCCGTTTCCAAGACACCAGTGGTTTCGATCAATTCTTTCCCGTCCCAATTACTTTCCCCGTGACGCAAGTAGTAGCAGAACTCTCGCAAAATTTTGCTGAACAGCTTCTCGACCTTTACTTGCATCCCTTTCAGCTCTTTATCGAGACTCGGCATGTACAGATTGACCAATAGGGCTACACCCACACCGATGACGAGCAAAGCGACCTCATTTAGCAATAGCATCCCATCGATTCTCTTTGAAGAATACAGATGCATAAGCACAACCATGCTGTTGACGAAGCCTTCCTGAATGCCAAAACGCACGGCGAGCGGCAAGAAAAGCAAAATGAAAAGGAGAATGGCAATCGGCGTATAGCCCATAAGGGAAAAAAGACAAACACCGATTCCCAGACCCAATAAACTGGCCAGAATCCGATTCCACGCTGTCTGAAACGATTGCTTGACTGTTACCTGAATACACAAGATCGTAATGATCCCCGCTGAAGAAGCAAACATCAAGCCTAGCTGCTGGGCGATCAGAATCGAGATAGCCGTTCCAATGGCTGTTTTTAACGTACGATAACCAATTTTAAACTTGAGAAAGCCCAGTCTTGTTCCCCTCCGCTGTCAAAAATGCTTTCCTGTTTACTTTAACAAAAAGTGTCCGGGAACCAAAGACAAGGTTTCATAAATTTTTGCAGGAATGTCGGCAAGGGTATTCATGCGGTCTGGCTTGAGCCACCCACTCGGCTACTGCTTTCGTTCCTTGGTAAAACGGTGCCACTTGCCATCTGCTGTGACGAGCCCTTTTTCTCCCACATAACGATAGACGAGGAGTGGTTGTTCGAGCATTTTCATTAGTCCATTACTCCCCCTTACTTTTGGATGAAAGTAAGTAAGCATGAGCTTCTTGTTCTCTTTCACGACTTTTTTCACCGTATTCAGGTCGATACCATCTTCATTTTTGGGAAGAGATGAATCACCCGAAGGTCCAAGGTTATACAGATGGTTATACAGATCCACTACTTCCCCTGTCTCAGCGTCAACATTGACTTGAAAGATGGTATCAACTACCGGTATGCCGTTTATCAGATAGCCAAATTCGATCTCATATGGTTCATCATTTTCCCAGATTTCTTTGATCTTTTCCTCACTTGGAGTGTAATCGACCGCATATATTATTCCTAACTGATCGGAGTAGAATGTTTGTACGAGCTTTCTTGCACTCTCTTGTGCTTGTACCCAGGTAATACCCTTTTCTATTTTCTTGCTCTCTTCGTTGAACCTGGTTTTTTGATTCACGTTGTATTGGACGAAATAGCCACTGGCGTCAATCCCTATTTTCACAGTATCTGACTTTTTGCCCTCCCCTGGTTGGGAGGTAAACTCGAAAAACCAGACCTTTCGATCAGATCCTGAGCCTGATTCAATAACCCTGCCATTCGAAACATATGTACCAGGGAGCTTTTTGAGTTGTTGCTCTGCTATTTTTTGCGCTTCGTCTTTCGTAATGAGCTTTCTTTCTGCAGTGGATGGAGGAACGGTTTTCCCTAACGGCTGTACCTTCCTTTCTTTGGCAACCTGTCCGTACGAATCGAGCATCTTTCCTGTGATGGCATTTACAAACTGGGGGTCGTTACTCTGGAATTCATACACGAGCTGGTATGGTTCAGATTCCTTCCGAGAGACGAACGCCATATCCTTTGTTGGAAACGCCCCTTCATCCCATTTCTTCTCCGCTTCCGCTATCTTGATGACTTTCGAAGCATCTGGAAGTTTCCCCTCGGACCAGCGCCGCTCAAAATAGATCACTTCCCCATCATTACCCACTATCAGTCGAAACCCATTCTCCAGAAAAGGAACCCCGTTTTCGATACGAGTAAAATTTACATCTATTCCCTGTTTATCACGCGTGTAGAAAATGTCCGAATCAGGATATTCATTGGGCTTGGATAAACGGCTCCGTTCTTCTTCTGTCGCTACTTGCTTAAGAAATTGAGTCGCCACTTGAAACGCCTGATCTTCCGTTAGTTTCTTTTGATTTGCATCCAAGTCCTGTTCTTCCCCAAGATACTCATATTTCCATATTTTTCCTGATGTTGCATCCTGTTGCACACCTAAACTTCCACCATTTTCTTTATCCCAACTGGTATACCATATGGATTTTCCCCACAACATTTCAATGCCATCTACGAATTCGGCATCTCTGTGCTTATACTCACCCAGAATCTTCAACTGCTTCTGGGCAAGTGCGATTGCCTCTTTCTCCGAAAGTGTCTTCTCGGCAGCATGTACGGCTGGCGTCAGTATTCCTCCCCCTGCTGATGCAAATACAGTTGTCATCAAAAGGGTAGATGACACTCCTAGTGAAAGTCCATACGCTTTAGTGCGTTTTAACACAAATCAACCTCTCCTCTCCAACTACAAACAACCTTATTTTACCATTTATGAATAACAAAGGCTCAAATAAAAAAATCCGCCAATGCGACGATCTCGCACAGCGGATTTTTGGGCATGTTGATTATACTTCCAGCTTTTTCACCAGTGTTTCTTCGTTCAATATGTTTCCTACGAGGAAGTTACCGAATTCACCGAAGCGCGCACTCACTTCGTCAAAGCGCATTTCGTAGACGATATGCTTGAATTCCAGCGGATCGTTGGCAAAGAGGGTAACGCCCCACTCCCAATCGTCGAAACCAACGGAGCCACCGATGATTTGCTTCACGCGGCCAGCGTAGGAGCGACCGATCAAGCCGTGGGAGCGCATCATTTCTTGGCGCTCCTGCATGGAGAGCATGTACCAGTTGTCTTGCAGATCGCGCTTTTTGTTCATTGGATAGAAGCAAATGTGCTCCCATTTTGGCAGGATTGGATAGAGGCGGTCGCGCACATGCGGATTCGCTTTTGGATCTTCACCTGGGCTATTTACATAATTGCTCAGCTCTACTACGGATACATACGAATAAGGAGCTTCTGTATAAGCAGCAAAGCGAGTTTTATTGAAAACTGTTTTGATCTCATCGAGTTCTTGCATAGTTGGACGCAGGAACATGAACACAAGGTCTGCTTTGTGTCCGAGGATGGAGTACACAGCCGTGCTTCCTTGGTTCTCTCCCTCATTCGCTTCCCATGTGCGGATCAAAGCATTCAGCTCGTCCAACGCTTCTTTGCGTTCTGCTGCGGACGCTGCTTTCCACTTTTCCCAATTGATGGTGCGGAAATTATGATACGTATACCAACCTTCTAATGTAAGCAACGCTTCGTTTGCGCTCATTAAAATCAGCTCCTTAGAAAAATCTGGTGACCTTCTTGCAACATTCCCAGTATAGCATAAGGAACAAGTGCGTATTCGGAACAGATTGGTGAACAAGCAAAAGAAAAACCAAGCGGTACATTAGCTGCCGCTTGGTTTGGTTCCTGCAAGTATGGAGGTGGTCAGCTTGCTAGCTGCTTCCTGATCGACAATTACGGTTACATCTCTATGCAATTGCAATAAGGAGGCTGGGACATCTGCCGTAGGCTCTTCCTCTAGCATCAATCGCACGGCTTCTGCTTTTGCCTCTCCGCTTGCGAGAAGTACAACTTTTTTAGCGCCAAGAATCGTCTTGATCCCCATGGAAACCGCCTGAGTCGGCACCTGTTCCACACTATCAAAATAGCGGGCATTTGCTTCAATCGTACTGTCAGTGAGCTGGACCACGCGCGTCAATGAGTCAGCAGGAGAGCCAGGCTCGTTGAAGCCAATATGGCCGTTATTGCCGATCCCCAGCACCTGGATATCAATCCCGCCTGCCAATCGGATCGCTTCCTCATAGCGTGCACACTCTGCCAAATGGTCTCTCGTATTCCCAACTGGCACATGTGTTTTCTCCGCAGGAATGTTGATGTGATTGAACAAGTTTTCTTCCATATACGAGCGATAGCTTTGCGAATGAGTCGAAGAAAGTCCGACGTATTCATCCAGATTAAAGCTGCTCGCTTGCGAATAATCGATGCCCTGTGCTTGCGACAGCTTGATCAACTCACGGTACATCCCTACTGGAGTGCCTCCGGTTGCAAGGCCAAGGACGGTCTTCGGATTTGCTTTTACTTCGCTTACGAGCATTTCAGCAGCTTTTCTGCTGAGCTCCGTGTAATCTTTCACGATCACGAGCTTCATTTCCAACCACTCCTATTTCATATAAAAATAAGTTCAAAAAGTCGTCTTTTCAGCATCGAGAAAGTGGCGAGAACCTGAAGAAGGAGGAGCGGAGTGTAGGTAAACTACATGAGCACCGGACTTCGAAGGTGAACGCCAATTTCGAAGTCGAATTCGCTCCCTGTACTACTCCATGATCAAAAGACGACTTTTTGAACTACCACTTAGTATTTTCTCTCTAGGACAGCCTTCGCTGTTCTCTCTTTATATAAAAGGGCCTTTTCCTTGTTGCGCATCGTGATTGTCGTACTGATAACATCCAGTACATGCAGCTGTGCAATTTTCGCTGCGAGAGAGCCCCCCTGCAACGGACCTTCCTGCGCTGCGGTTAAAAGCGTAATGTCCGCTACATTCGTAATCGGTGAGCGTCGATAGTGCGTCAGGCAAATGCAAGCTGCGCCTGTCTGTTTGGCGACTTTCAATGAATCGATCGTGTCTTTCGTACTGCCTGATACAGACAAACCGATCGCGACATCCCCCGGTCCCAGAGTCGCTGCAGCCATCGCTTGCAGATGCGATTCATTAAAAGCATCCACGCGAAGACCAATCCGCAAGAACGTGTACTTGGCATCCTGGGCTGTTACCGCAGACGTGCCTACCCCGTAAAAATGGATCGTGTTTGCTTTTTGCAAAAGGTCTACACAGCGCTCCAGCTGTTCGAGCTGAAACAGCGCCGAGGTATCCCCAATCGCCTGTTGGTTGGTTGCGGTTACTTTGTGCGTGATGATGTCCAGCGAATCGTCTTCTCCTACTTCGCCATGCAAGTTTTTGACCGGATTGACCAATTCCTGCGCCAATGCCAGCTTGAATTCCTGATAGCCATGGAAGCCTATTTTCCTGCAAAATCGCAAAACGGTCGTCTCACCCACTCCAGCCTTTTCGGCAAGGTCAATCACCGATGAATAAATCACGCTGTCTGTCTGCTGTAAGACAATATGGGCAACCTTTTGCTCCGATTTCGTAAAGGAGGGAAGGAGACTCTGAATATGCAAAAGCGTATTTGTCTTCGTGATGGTAGCTGTCAATGGATGGGACTGCTCCTCTTGCTGTTTCATCATATGGCCCGCTCCCCCTTGTTTTTACCCAAAACAAAATAGCTGTATTTCTACAGCTATTATACCAAAAAAGGAGTTATCCGCCATATTTATATTTTTAGGTGGAGCAATTCTCCAAACCATCAAAATGGGGTAAATAAAATGGCCGGACATGTTGCGACTCGAAAAGATCCACTCATGGCTGCTGGAACTAGAACTAGATCGAGCGTCACGATTTCCCCTGCGCCTAGTGTTACTGTCCCTCTCGCTTCTCCACTCCCCATCGCATTGGCTACAACCAAGTAGGTGCCAGGAGCAAGACCAGTCACCTTGTACCTGCCAAAGCTGTCTGTTTGGACGACCACAGTCGTTCTGTTCGATTGATTTACCGTTTGCACATATACGGTCGCTCCAGCAATTTTCAAGCCTGTTAAACCAGATCGAACCGTTCCTTGTATCGTACCCGTTTGAGAAAGGCGGATGATGATAAAGGTTGTTTGGTTCGGCAAAACGACTGCTTCTGCCTGACCGGTACCAATGCCCGGGATGGTCCCGATAACGGTATACGTCCCCGGAGCGACATTGACAAAATGGAATGTGCCATCCGGCTCAGCCAGGATATTTTGCAGGCGAATCTGTTTTGAATGGAATAGCGACAATTGAATATTGTTCCCACTGGCTTGCTTTCCGTCTGGCAAGAGGACAATCCCGGATATCGTTCCGACGAATGGCAATAGCTCGACTGTCGCCACAGTCGTCTGCCCGCTTGCTACCGTAACTGTACGGTAATGTGTACCGAAGCCATCTGCGCTTGCGATGACATTGTACTCTCCGGCCATCAAGCCTTTCACCTGGAATTGCCCATTCTGGTTCGTGACGGTGTTGGCAACAAACAAGCCGTTTGCAAACAGCTGAATCGCAACGGCCGCCCCTGTGATCGGGAGTCCCGTCAACTGATTGGTCACCTGTCCGAAGATGTTGCCTGGAAGAGGAGACATCGCGAGAATAACTCCGCTTATTGTCTGTCCAGCGGGCACTGTTATGCTTTGTGTTGCTGTTGCGTAGCTATCTTCACTTGCGCTAATCAAATATGTCCCAGGCGGTAGGTTACCAACTGAGAAATGGCCCACGTCATCTGTAATTGCGCTGCCGAACAAGGTTCCATGTGAATCCTTTACCTGTACCAATGCATTGGGAACGACAGCTCCACCAGCAGCCTGTACCTGACCTGTTACAGTAGCTGGAAAGGGAGGAAGCCCCACATCAATCGCAGTCGTCTGTCCGGAAAAGATCGTCGCACCAACAGGCTGGGTGGTGTAGTTTTGAGCGCTTATCGCGAGCGTATAAGTTAATGGCGCCAAGCCATCGATCTTAAACTGACCGAGACCGTCTGTAATCGTCCGAGATAACAAATTGTTTGTGCCAGGGAAATAGATCAATACTTCCGCCCCTACCAGTGGCGTGCCATCAAGCGCATCCCTGACGGTGCCCAGCAAATCACCAGGGTTCGGGTCCAGTGGGATATTGACTGTAGCTGTTCCTCCAGCGGCTACATCAAAGGAAACACTCTCCCTCTGATAGCTTTCGTTCCTTGCCAAAATGGTGTAATTTCCAGCCACAAATCCATCCATGAAGTATATCCCCTGGGCGTCTGTCTGCGTTGCAAAGAGAATCGTGTTATTGTTGCCCAGCAAACGGATGAGCGTATTTGGCAAGGGTGTGGCGAGAATGGCGTCACTAATTTTTCCTGTGACACTTGCAGGCAGACTCGGCAAAGAAAAATCAAGACCGGTAGTAGCTCCCATCCCGACCATAGCTGTTGACGCCTCAGCAGCGAATCCCGTCGCACTTGCGATTAGTGTATAGCTCCCAGGAGATAGTCCACTCACCATATACTGACCCTGCGCATTCGTCAGGACAATAGCCAGTATCGTTCCAGACGGACTTCCTTGTCGAACCGTAATGACCGCACTGGCAATCGGTGAAGCCGTACCTTCGTCTCGCACTGTACCAGCGATTCCACCGGGCAACTCGTTTAAGGCAAAGCTAAGTACGGACGCCGCCCCTGCTTGTATTAGTGCACCAGCTACATCGCTTGCATATCCAGTTGCATTGACATTGATGGTGTACCCTCCAGGAGCCAGCCTATCAAGCGAAAAGTTTCCCGTTGCATCTGTCAGAACGGAGCCCACAGCGGCACGAGTGCTGTCGAAGACGATTAGTGTTGCGCCAATGATCGGCAAACCCGTCTCCTGATCAGTCACAACGCCGGATAAACTTCCGGGATTGGGAACTAATGCCTGCTGAAAGGTGGTGGTAATGCCCCCTTGCAAAATAACCGCCTGCGAGACGGATACATAGTTCGGCGCAGAAACAGTTACATTTACAACACTCGGCGGAAGCTTCTCAGCCAAAAAATTGCCTTGATTATCTGTCAACAATTGAGCAAGCACAACGCCATGGCCATCTGTAATGAGCACGGTGCTTCCCGGAATGCCGAATCCTGTCATCTGATTGGTCACTACACCCGAAATAGCCGCTGGCAAGTCAGGTAACGTGACAGTCGTCGGAGTTGCGGTATTGGCTGCAACGATCACGCCAATAGTTCCTACGGCATATCCAGACGCTGATGCGATCACGGTGTAAACGCCAGGAGAAACACTCCCAATGAAAAATACGCCCGATTGATTCGCGAGCAGGCTCTGTTTGACGGCTTGATTGCTATCCAACAGCTTGACGCTGATTTCGCTTCCCGTAACTGGTACACCCAAGCTATTTATGACACTGCCCACGATGGACCCAGGCAAAGGCAAGAGCGCCACACTAGCCCCTGTCGTTTCTCCACTGACTACATTGGCCCCTACTGATTGATCCGCATAGCTAGGCGCACTGACCGTGACAGTATAAGCCCCCGGCAACAGATGTTGAATCAAATAGCTACCCGTCTGGTCGGTGCTTGCTGTAGCCACTACATTTCCGTTACTTATGGAACGAATGAGTACAACGGCGCCTGCAATGAATACTGTGGGATTCGTCGCGTCCGTCACCTGTCCACTAATCCCGCCTGCATTCACCTCAAGAGCAAAGTCTACTCCGCTCTTATTTTCACCGGGTCCAAGAGTAACACCAACCGAGCCCGTAACATATTCGGCGGCACTTGCCACCACGACAAATGATCCGGCAGGCAGGTTGCCAATTGTATAGGCCCCGTTTAAATCCGTATAACCAAAGCCTATTGTCGTCTCATTCAAATCCAGAATACGAACAACGGCATTGACAATCGGCTGCATACCTGTGTCTTGCACCGTTCCAGAAATACTGCCCGGATTCGGGATAAGCGTAAAGGAAACGATGGTCGTCTGCCCTGGCTGTACGATCGCTCCAACAGATTGAACAGCGTAGCTTGGAGCGGTAGCGATAAGGATATAAGCGCCTGGTGCGACCCCTGAAAATGAAAATGCCCCATTTCCATCTGAAACGAATGTATCTTTCAACAGGTTATTGTTATCGAACAATTGAATGGTCGTTCCCGGTATGACAGGAGCTACTGTACCGTTAATTGTGCCGAAATCTTGATTGAGCTGAACCTGGACAGGAGTAGTTGTATTCGCGAATACAATGGCTCCGACATGATTGGACTGAAAACCATCCGCCGAAGCACTGATGACGTATTGACCTTGCGCCAAGCCCGTGATCGCAAAGCTTCCTTGACTATCGCTGTATACCGAATGCACGACGGAGCCATTGAAATCGAGTGCATTTACTTGTGCACCGGCAATCGGCTGCAGTGTCCCTGCAGCAAGCACCTGCCCTTGGATCTCACCCGGACTCGCAAACAACGCCAAGCTGACAGGCGTATTTGTGCTGGCAAGCACAGTAGCGGAAGCACTGTTTGTTTCATAATTGGTTGCACGAGCCGTAATGGTATAAACTCCGGGTGCAAGCCCTGTGATCTGGTAATTGCCCGACAGATCGCTATTTGCATGGGCGACGATTGCCCCTGCTTGGTTCAACACGCTAACCGCTATCGAAGCACCAGTGATCGGCAGACCAGAGGTAGCATCAAAAACCGAACCTGAAATGCTTCCCGGCAAGTCTGCCAGTTGCACATTCACCATTGTTGTCGTTAATGTGGTGACGATTGCCCCAGTGATTACTGTCGTTTTATTCGCAGCAGATACGATGACAACGTACGCCTGCGGTAGCAAGTTAGGTACCACATACTGTCCGCTCCCATCAGTCAATACAGTAGCGACAACAGCACCTGCTGCCGTATTATCCCTTACGACCACAGCCGCACCCTGAATCGGCTGATTGCCGCTGTCGACCACCTGTCCTGCGATTGATCCCGGAGAAGCTTGTAAGACAAAAGCAAGGGACGATATTTCCTGTGGCTGTACAGTTGCCCCCAACACAATAGTGGAATAACCAAAAGCCGAAGCGGTTACGGTATACGTGCCTGGGGCCAAGTGCGGAAAGGAAAAGGTGCCAGCACTGTCGGTAATGGTCTGCGCCACAGGAACAATTCCCTTCATAACAATGACAGTAGCATTACCAAGCGGATTGCTCCCTGTGTCCGAGACAGTCCCATTCAATATCCCTGCCAGTTTTTCCAATTGGAGGTCAACCGCTGTTGTCGCTCCAGCATTGATCCCTATCCCAACTGTTTTGCCCGCATACCCTTCTGCAGCAGCCGTAAGGACATAGTTTTCCGGACCAAGCAAGGATAAAGCGTAATCTCCATTCGCGTCGGTTACTGTCTCTCCCACAGCAATCCCTGAGCGAGATACCACCTTGATGCTCGCATTTGGGATTTCTTCACCCGATTGCGCATCGGAAATGGTTCCACTTACCGTTCCAAATGCAGTCGTCAAAGAAAAATGAAGTACCTTGGCATCGCCGGCTTGCAGACTGATTCCAGCTAATTGTGTGGAGAAGCCCGCGGCACTGACCCGGATTTGATAAATACCTCCTGCGAGCTTGGTCAGCAGATACGTGCCAGCTCCATCTGTTGTCGTTTCCGTTAACGTAATCCCTGTCTGATTCAGCACTTCCACCAATGCCCCGGCGATCGGTATGCCACCAGGACCTGTTACCAGTCCGGAGAGCTTTGCAACCGATGTTTGGAGCGCTACATTTTGTGTAGTCGTCTGGGCTCGAATGACATTGATTGCAATAGTTGCTGGCTGGAATGTATCCGCACTGACTGCAAGGGTGTAGGCACCCGGCACGACATTGGTAAACTGGTAAGTCCCCCCGCCCCCAGTCACTGCCTGGTTTACAGTCACGCCTGTCGTATTAATGAGCTTTACCACTGCCCCTGAGATGGGGGCCAATCCGGTATCTGTTATCGTCCCGTTCACCTGACCCGGACTCGGAGGAAGCAAAATATCTGCTCTTGTGGTCTGCCCTGCCAAAACGCTCACGAATTGTATTTTGGAGTTATAAGTCGGCGCGGTCACCGACACAGAATACAGACCAGGAGCCAATCCAGTAAACGAATAGGCACCATCTGTGTTTGTCGTCGTCGTTCCGATTAATACGGGAATCGAATCATATAGCGCGACCTGCGCACCAGCTACAGGCAAGTTCGTGGACTGGTCAAGCACCACGCCAGCCACACTACCAGCCAAGTTAACCGTGATGACAATATTATCCTGAACAGGAGAAAGCGTCCTGCCAGAAAAGCTGTCTACGCCAGTGACTGTCGCTGTGTTTAATCGCCGTGTTCCGCCGGGAGAGACCGCGAAAACCCCACTGACCGCAAATGACAAGCTGGCAGTAGAACCAGCGGCCAAATTGCCAATCGTCCAGCTGAGCACCTTCGTGAGGGGATTGTAGATGACAGAGCCGATACTTGTTGCGTTCACCGTAAAAGCCGTTACCTGATCCAGCTCGATCAAATCGTTGACAACAACTGTCGTTGCCTGGCTCTTCCCGGTATTGGTGACAGTGATCGATCCCGTCCATTGCGATAGTTGTCCTGTTGTAACCACTGTTGGTCCTGCTGTTACTTGCTTATCGATGACAAGGCTAGCCCGAACGTCTCCTGTCGCCACCGTAGTCGTATTACTCAAGGAATTTTCAAAGCTAAAGCCTTCACTGATTCGCAGAGAGTCTTTGTTGTAATTATTGTCATTTGCAGAGGTAAAAGGGAGGAAGCGAATGGAAGTAAGGGAGGTAACACCGATCGTGGAAAAAAAAGTAGCAGCTGGCATGACGAGATCGATGAAGTAATCAGGAGTGCCGCTAAAATTAGAGCCGTCATTCGTCAGCCGCACACGAGCCGTGTCAAAATTGATAATCGGCGCTTGCCAGTTGGGTGCTCCACTGCCGTTTGTGCCCTCTGCCGGATCGTTCCAGGAGTTAAGTTCAACAATGGTGTTTTGAATCAAGGCAACACGATTGCGCAAGCCTTGCACGCCCAACATCCATTGGTATGTGCCAGCCACTCCGGTTGTATTGATCAAATATCCCCAAGCAAAGTTTTGAAACCCTGTTTTTTGCGAATTTCTTGGATCTTCATTGACTCGCAGCCGAAAGTAGAGATACGTTCCATCATAAGCCAAAAAGGCAACGGGAAACGTAGTGTTTCCTACTATGTCAGCAGAGCCGGGACTTTCATCGTTCGGGACGTCTCCGAATGGACTTCCCCCGAGCATAAACGGGATGAATTGACTGTCAGACGGATAGGCCATTTTTCTTTCCTCACCTCTCCCCCTAACATATGTGCATAGAGTGATATGGCCCCAGCTCTCTTTGCTAATTGGCTTGTCTGTGCCCGTCCAAATAAAAAAAGGGCTTTCGCCCGCAAATATTTCTTGCGAGGAAACCCTCTTCCTTTCCGTATTGCCTATCTTACATTAATACGCGATAGCCAAGCAGAATAACCAGCACCAAAACGACAATACAGCCGATGAAGAAGCCGATGCTGCCTTCATGTCTCCTTGCTTTGCCCAGGGACATTTCCATCAAACCAAAGGCGATAACCGCGATAATGCCCTTCACGTAGTAATAGAAATCTGTTGCGTGACCCACGAAAAGCATCCAAGCTCCCGATACAAGAATGATGACCATCATGAGTCTGAGCAGCATATGTACGATCTTGCCTGCTTTTGCTTTGCCCACGCGATACAGAATGTAGGCAACGATCAAGAGCACGAATGCAACTTCCCAGCTACCCACATGCGCTTCAATTAACGCTTTGTACGGCAAAAAATTCAACCCCTTTACTCCTAAATTCAATCTTGTCCATTATACCAGAAGAAGGGAAAAAATGCTGATGCCCCAATGCGTGGCAGTATTGTGACTAGGCTTTTTTGGGATGAACAAGAGGCTGCCTGTGATCGGCAACCTCTTGTTTTCTAGCAAACGATCCTATCGCAGTAAAAATCCATCTTTCAGCGGGTCCGTAGGGTCAACGACAAATTGATGCAGACCTGTGATGAACGCCTTGCCTTCTATGCTCGGAATGACAGCCGGATAGCTTCCCACCTGGGTTGTTGCTACCACCTTGCCGATAAACTGGCTCCCGACAATTCCTTCATGGACAAACGATTCTCCAAGAGCAAGCTTGCCTCGCGCATGCAAGGTGGCTACGCGAGCCGCAGTACCTGTACCGCATGGGGAGCGATCGACCTGCTTATCGGCGAAAATCGTCACGTTGCGCAGATCCGATCCTTCCACTCTCGGCTTATCCGAGATAATCACCCCGTAAATTCCTTTGAGCTCAGGCTCCAACGGATGAACGACCTCCATTTTCGCCTCGATTTGTTCCTTGATTCGTCTGCCCCATTCTTGCAGCTCGGCCAATTGCTCCATTTCCACCTGAACCCCGATATCTTCCGCCTGTACGACTGCATAAAATGCGCCGCCAAAAGAAATGTCCACAGAAAAAGTACGTCCTCCCCATTCAATGGGAACGTCATGTGCCAAAACAAAGGAAGGGACATTTTCAAACGAGACGGAATGGACCAGCGATTCTTTCACAGTGGCGTGTGCAATAATTGTTCCTGCCGGACTGTCAATCACAATTCGCTCTGTCGGACCTTCCAGCCGAAGGATTCCAGTCTCAATCGCAGCGGTCACAACTGCAATGATTCCATGCCCGCACATAGTACTGTAGCCCTCATTATGCATGAACAGCACTCCAAATGCCGCATCTGGGCTGACGGGCTCTGTCATGACACATCCGTACATCCCATGATGGCCGCGCGGTTCATACATGAGTACCCGCCGGATATGGTCCAGCTCCTCCCGAAAGTATCGTCTCTTCTCCAAAATCGTCTCGCCCGCAAGCGGCGGAATGCCGCCTGTTATGATACGCAGCGGTTCCCCACCGGTATGGGCCTCGATCGTCGTAAACAACTGATTGATGTGCATGACATCCTCACCTTTTTATGCGATTGGCGAAAAGCTTGCTAGATCACCACGCGTATTTGATCGCGCATGTTTTCGTCGTACTGTAGAAATCAAGCGCCGCCTGACCCTGCTCTCGTGTATGTGAGCTGGATAGCTTCATGCCGCCAAATGGAGCCTGGTATTCCACACCTGCCGTCTCCTGATTGACCCGAACCATGCCCGCCTGCGCCACGTCCAAGAAACGATGGGCACTCGCCAAATCTCGGGTGAATAGCGAAGCACTCAGACCGTATACAGACTGGTTGCACAGCTCCACCGCCTCTTCAAAACCGTCTGCTGTCAAAAGCACAGCCAATGGTCCGAACACTTCCTCCTGAACAAGGCGATGATTAGCAGCGACACCCTCAACAATTCGGGGACGGATGTAATAGCCTTGCTCCTCTTTTGCATAGGAGGGGCTCTGGGCAATGACTGTCGCTTCATCTTTCGCCAAGGCAATGTATTGCCCAACCGTCTCATACTGTGCAGCCGAGGCAACTGGCCCCAAATACGCTTCCAGATCGCTGGCATCTCCTACCCGGCATGTCTCCATAGCCGATTGCAATCGCTCAACAAGTGGCTGGTAGATCGCTTTTTCGACAATGATCCTGCTGGTAGCCGTACATTTTTGACCAGCCGATCGAAACGCGCCGCTGAGCAATATCGGAATCGTTTTATCCAAATCGGCATCAGCCAAAACGACTGCCGCATTTTTTCCGCCCATTTCAGTTTGATATTTGACGTTCCGACCCGCGCATGCGATGGCAATCTGTCTGCCTGTTTCCGATGAACCCGTAAAGCTGACGGCATCGACTTCGGCTTCATTCGTGAGTGTGTTGCCGATCTCCCGGCCCTTGCCAATCACCAGATTCAGCACACCCGCAGGCAGCTTTGTTTCTGCCAATATTTCAGCTAGTCGTGTCGCCGTGAGTGAACCATTTTCCGCTGGCTTCCAGATAACCGTGTTCCCGCAAATGAGTGCAGGGGCGATCTTCCAGATCGGGATCGCGACAGGGAAGTTCCATGGTGTGATGACCGCCACAACTCCGAGCGGGACACGACGGCTGTATTGCAGCACGTTCGTATCTGAAGAAGGAATCAGGTTGCCGTTGGAACGCATCCCTTCTCCGGCATAATAGCGCAACAGACTGACCCCACGCGCCACTTCTCCGCGCATCTCACCAAGCTGCTTGCCCATTTCCCGGCTTGCCAGCTGTGCCAAGCTGTCTGCATTTGCCTCTAATGCGGCTGCCATTTGAAAAAGGATTTCGCCACGAGCCGCACCCGTTTGTTTTGCCCAGCCGATCTGTGCCGCACGGGCTGCCAGTGCAGCGGCAAAAACATGTGACCGATCAGATAGATGCAGAACGCCGACTTCTTCTGTGATACGCGACGGGTTTTTGACGGTTAGTTCCTTCCCTGACGGCGTCATCCATTCGCCGCCAATCCAGTTTTTGCTTTGCATTTTGCCCATCCCCCTTATCGTCCACTTGCAGCGCCGACAGCGTAGTCAAATGCCTTTTTAATACCTGCGTAGTATTCTTCAGTCAGCGGTAGACGCGGCGGACGAGTCGGTCCTACAGGGAAATTCGCCAGCTCCATCATGTATTTAATCGACTGTACCAGCTGTGGACTTGCATCATAGTGGAACAGTGGCAACAAACGACGATAAAGCGCTTGTGCTTCACCGAGCTTGCCTGCCCGTGCCAGACGGAACAGCTCCACCCCTTCTTTAGGTAGCGCATTCGGCACACCCGAAATCCAGCCTGTCGCCCCGATCAAGCCACCCTCCATGACGAGATCATCTACACCGACCATGACTTCCAGGTCTGTCTGAGCGAGAATGTCCTGCATGCGGCGTACATCACCGGAGAATTCTTTCACAGCGACGATATTTTCGAACTTCGCCAATCTTGCCAAAATGTCCGGTGTCAGGTCGATTTTGTAGTCGTGAGGATTGTTATAGGCAATGATCGGCAGACCGACGGTGTTCAGTGCCTCGTAGTGGGCAAATACTTCATTTTCCAATGGCTTGTAGTTAATCGGAGGCAAAGCCATCACGCCTGCAGCTCCCGCATCCTTGGAGAATTGCACCCATTCCACTGCTTGACGGGTAGACGGAGCAGCAGAGCCTACGACCACCGGGACTCGACCTTTTGCGGCAGCAATCACGGTATGAATAACTTTAGCCCGCTCTTCTCCTGTCATCGTCGCGTATTCCCCCAGTGAACCGGACGGAACCAGTCCGTCTACGCCCTCCTGAATCAACCAGTCACACAATTCCGCCAAACGCTTGTAATCCACCTCATAATCGTTTGTAAACGGCGTGACAATCGCCACGTACACTCCTTCAAATCTTGCCATTTTTCATTCTCCTCTCCCATTTTGGGCTTTGTTTTAGTGATCAGTTGCCGCTGGGATGAGCAAAAAGCCATTCGCCAGCTCGTCTTCCGGATTATAAAAAATCGTATGCTTGCCCATCAGCCAGGCTGAGCCTGCAATTCGGGTGATGACAGCAGGAAGCCCGCCTTCCTCCGTCACCTGCAGTACTCTTCCTGTAAACAGAGAACCGACGATGCTCTCATGTACAAACGGTTCGTCTATCCCGATCTCTCCTTTGGCAAACAAGGTAGCCAGCTTGGCGGACGTGCCCGTTCCACATGGCGATCGGTCTATTCCACCCGGCGGTACGACGACGGTATTTTTCACATCCGCTGCTGGATTGTCAGGGGCCGTATAGAACTCCACATGGGTCAATCCGCGTATAAACGGCTTCTCTGGATGAACGATCTCCATGACCTGATTCATCGCTTTTCGAATCGCAACGGCCGTATCAACAATGGTGGATGCATGGGCTGGCGTCAGTTCGAGATGGAGCTTGCGTGCATCTGTGATGGCATAAAAGTTTCCACCGTACGCAATATCGCAGGTCACGACTCCAATCCCTTCTACTTCTACAGTCACATCTTTTTGATAGAGGAAGGCCGGAATGTTTACAAACGATACTTCCTTGGCTTTCCCTCCCTCTACCTGTATGTCTACCTCGACCAATCCTGCCGGCGTATCGAGCGTAAGCTTTGTCACCGGCTCGGTCACAGGGATCATACCTGTCTCCACCAGCGCGGTACATAGACCGATCGTATCGTGGCCACACATCGGCAAGTATCCGCCTGTCTCGATATAGATGACCCCTACATCTGCATCCGGATGGCACGGATCAACGATCAAGGCCCCGGACATCACATCATGCCCGCGCGGCTCATACATCAAAAACGTGCGAATCCAGTCGTACTCGGCCTTCATCTGGAGCATTTTTTCTCCCATCGTGGTTCCGGTAAGCTTTGGCAGACCACTGATTACCGTGCGGGTAGGGTTTCCCCCGGTATGCGTGTCAATGGTGGTAAACACCCTCGTTGCTTTCATGGATGCAACACTCCTTTTTTCGTAAAACGATCCAAGCGCAACGGCTCTGTCGGAATGATGGTGTCTGTCTGATCGACTAGCATCTCGGACACCAGCTTGCCTGTGACCGCAGCCAGACTGATTCCATCTCCTTCATGACCAGCCGCGATAAAGTAACCGGGTACTTCCTCTACGCGAGAAATAATTGGCAAGTGATCCTCAGTCCACGGGCGCAAACCGCAATAGGTGCGGATGATAGCGAAGTCGGCGATCTTCGGATAAAAGCGCAGTGCTCTTCTCGCCATACACCTGACGACATTCAGGTCAATCTGTGTATCAAAGCCTGCGAACTGACGACTGGAACCAATCAAGAAGTTTTGGCTTTCTGTCGGTTCAAATACGAGCGCGACTCCGTACTTCTCTGTCTCCTCGTCTACTTGTCGCACGCCGCCAAACTTCGAGATGAGATAGCCGAATTCCATCACCTTTCGCACACCGACAGGCATCTGTCTCGAGGCGACGATCAAATGCCCTTTGCGCGGAACGATCGGAATATCCACCCCGACCATTTTGCCAATAACTGGCGCCCACACCCCCGCGGCGTTGACGACCTGCTTGGCTGTCATGCTGCCTGTACCAAGCCCGATATGAAACGTTCCCGTCGCCTGATCACGTCTGAGCGACTTGACCTCAGTACGGCGCATGATCCTCGCCCCATGCTTTTTCGCTCCTTCAAACAGGGCAAAGGTCAGCATGTACGGATTGACGGTAGAATCGGTGGCACACTCCAAGCCTCCCAGCAAGTCGTCGGCAAAGTAAGGCGACTCCTGACGAATATCCGCCCTATCCAGCATCCGAAACGGCAATCCTGCTTCTTTTTGCCGTCGCACCCATTGATGAGCGGCTTCCATCTCAGCCTCTGATTCGCAGACGAGAATACTCCCCGGTGCCCGATATTCAAACGTATGGTCCAGCTCCCGGCTTAGCTGATCAACGAGCATCTGACTT
The DNA here is from genome assembly GCF_013284275.1 of Brevibacillus sp. HB2.2. Classification (NCBI taxonomy): domain Bacteria; kingdom Bacillati; phylum Bacillota; class Bacilli; order Caryophanales; family Paenibacillaceae; genus Brevibacillus; species Brevibacillus sp. HB2.2. Next base: position 9,025 of record NZ_JABSUV010000047.1, on the reverse strand, counting down.
TTCAGGGACATCTGACTGTCAAAGCCGGGGTCCTTGTCGATCGCTAAAATATTCCCGTCACAGCGTGAGGATGTCCCTGATGCTAGCTCGCCTTTTTCCAGGACAACGACATCCAATCCAGCCTTCGCAGCGTAATACGCAATCGCCGCGCCGATGATACCACCGCCGATTACTGCAATCTGCGCATGGGTTTGTACTGTCATGCTGATTCTCCTCAAATGCGTATTCTGCTACTTGCTTACTCTCTTTTTGCAAAAGCCATGCCAATTGTTCCAAGCAAGATCTCCAAAATATTTCGTCTAAATTCTTTGACAATTGAGTGGGCGACTGTATAATAATTGAGAAAATGTTCAAAATTTTATACACTTGAACTACCTCTTTAAAAAGGGATGATCGAGTTGAATCACAAACTTCCTGCCTTAACCGAATTGATCCAGACAAACATGCGGATTTTCAACGATCAAGAGCTTCTCCCGCCTCAATTGAACGAAACCGTTCCTGTATTTGCCCAGCGTCAAACCAGCTGGTATGTCGCCGATGCCTCTCATCTCACCGCCAATTTGACGATCGATTGTACACATGCCCCTTGGGAAGCAGCTGCTGTGACGACACAGGATTCAACATTGGCCGATGCCATCCGCCTGCTAGCTACTCACAACTATCTCCTAATCGAAAAACAGCCTGGAGTCCCTGTCGGCTACCTTCATCGAGGTGCCGTCATACAAGCCATTTTTTCCTCGTATGAGATTTTGGAAGCGTATTTCGAAACGATGATTAAGACCATGGATGCATCCATATCCGTCATCGATGAAAAAGCGCGTGTGATGGTTTGGACAGAAGGCGCAGAACGAATCTTTTCCTTGAAAGCAAAAGAAACGATTGGTCACCCGATCACCAAATTTTTCCCGCTCGAAATGCTTGAAACACTCAAATCTCTGCAAAGCGGACAGTCTCTCTACCGTCATCAGCATCAGCCGCGGGAGGATCTCGTCGTTCTCATCAATACGAATCCGATCTATTTGCATGACAAAATCATCGGAGCTGTTGCGGCGGAAACCGATATCACGAGCCAAGTCCGACTGAACCAGGAGCTGTTGAACGCCAATAAAAAAGTGAATCACTTGCAGCAGGAAATGGCAAAGCTCAGTCCGACGCCCGATCCATTTGCACAGATCAAGGGAACGAGTCTCCCCATTCGCCATATCAAGTCCATGATCCAAAAGCTCAGCGCTACGCAAGCAACCGTCTTGATCACAGGGGAAAGCGGCGTCGGCAAGGAGCTGTTCGCCAAAGCCGTGCATGATGTGCGGGAAGGCTCCAATGCTCCCTTTATCGCCATCAACTGCGGTGCGATTTCGCCTACTTTGTTCGAAAGCGAGCTGTTCGGGTACGAAAAAGGGGCCTTCTCTGGTGCAGATCAAAAAGGGAAAAAAGGAATGATTGAGCTGGCTCGCGGAGGAACGCTGTTTCTCGACGAAGTAGGAGAAATGCCGCTCGATATGCAAGTGAAGCTGCTTCGCGTGCTTCAGGAGAAAAAGTATTATTCGGTCGGAGGGACCAAGCAGATTGAGGCGGACTTCCGCGTGCTTGCTGCCACGAATAAAAATCTGGAGGAGTTAGTGAAGGAAGGGAAGTTTCGCCAAGACCTGTTCTATCGGCTCAATGTCGTGACGCTGAAAATTCCTCCGCTACGAGAACGCATTGAAGATACGATTGAGCTCGCCCACTTTTTTCTCTATGAATTGTCTTTACGTTACAACCGTCCCATTCATGCCATCTCGCAAAATGTGATGCAAAACCTGCTTCAATACGACTGGCCAGGCAACATTCGCGAACTTCGAAATGCCATTGAACGATTGGTGGTATTCGCGACGGACGGTATTATCAAAGAAGAGGATTTGCCTTATTCCATGCAAGGTCAGACGAAACAGGTACCGATTGAGCTTCCGCCTGATCTGTTTTCCTTGCAAGAGGAAATCGAAGCGCATGAGCGCCGTGTCATTTTGCGAGCCATCGAGCTTGAAAACGGCAACAAGCAAGCCGCTGCGAAAAGACTTGGCATATCGCGGGCCACGCTCTATAACAAATTGGGGAAGTAAAAAATGTTGTCCTTCAACGGTTGTGCATGGGGAAGCCCTGCCACATGTTTTCCAGTCGCCTGTATCCTCTCTTCGTTCGGGCGGTCTCCTTCCAAACATGTGACAGGGCTTTCGAGCTGTTAACGTTCATCGAGCTTTTCAAATCGTTTTTGGGGTTGGTCATGGTAGATTTCTTGTGCTTGCTGATCATCTTGAGTTATCGAATCATGATTGTGAAGCATTTTGGGTTCGTTTTGACGACTAAATGATCACGAGTTGTTCATCTTCCTTCTTGGATAGACTTGCAATCATGTTTTAGAAGCCACGTAAGAAGAAGCGGATTTCCAGTCAAGCGCCTCTGGAGCCCATCCCAGCGTAGGAATGAATGGCGGGGAATTTAAGCTTCACTTATGGAATACTTCTTCGAAACTTCTACGTTTGAAGCGCTCCCGCCATTCATTCCGGAGCGGGCAGTCAATCCCCCCTTGCGGGGCGTAGGCCGAAGCGTAGACTGGAAATCCGCTTCTTCCCTCCACTACAGCCGCTTTTTACACCCAAATAACACACGCCAACGCAAACAAAAATTAGGAAACCTTCGCCCCTCTTTTGGCGGCAACACCTCAGACAAAATACGGATCAATTCCATGGTTGATTTCTTCATACGCAATGACAGCACCGCTGGATTTTTCAACGGATGCTTTGGCAAAATCAGCCAAGTCTTTGGCGTAGGCAGAATTGTGATGGATGAGCACTACTTTTTTCGCTTGGCTCGCTGCCATGTAATCTGCTGCGGTTTGTGCTTGATCTGGGGTTAGGCCATTGATCAAAAAGAGGGTGTCATAGCCTTGAGCGGGTAATTTGGCTGAGTTGGATGCTGTCGTCGCTATTTTTGGATCGCAGCCATCATCAGCTACTTCAGTCTTCAATTTTTTTCCAATCACTCCACTGCTGTCATTTATTTTTTTGACAGCCTTTTCAATAGCGTTTTGCATGTCTTTTCCATCCGTTGCGTTATTACCAGTTACTAGGAAAATTGCACCACTGACTATCACACTTCCCCATTTTTTCATTGCCCATCCCCCATTCGAATATTATTCGATTGATGTCCATTTCCAGTCGATTGCCCCTAGACCATCCTGGAAGATTCCTTTTACCTTGTCATTCTTCACCCATGTATGTGTATAGAAGTAGATCGGCATAATCGGCATTTCATCCATCATGACTTGCTCGGCTTCACGTAGAATCGCCTTACGCTTTTCCGGATCACTCTCAGTGGCGGATTGATTCAACAGCTCTTTGAATCTCGGATTCTCCCAACGCGTGTCATTGTTTCCTCCGTCCTTTTCCTTGAACAGCTCCAGAAAGTTGATCGGGTCGTTGAAGTCACCCGACCAGCCGAGACGCCCGACCTGATAGTTGCCCTCGTGCATGGTCTCGAGGTACACCTTCCATTCCTGATTTTCCAGCTTCACATCTGCTCCAAGGTTTTGGCGCCATTGGTCCTGAATCGCTTCTGCGATCTTTTTATGCCCTTCGGACGTGTTGTAGCTGAGCTTAATCGGTGGCAGTTTAGAAATGCCCAGCTCTTTCATCCCTTCCTCTAACAGCTTTTTGGCTGTCTCTTGATCATTGTCTTTGAAATAACCGCCCGTATTGAGTCCCATTGTCGGAGGAACTGCTGCCATCGCTGGCTGCTGATTCGCTTGGAGTACGTTGTCGATCAAGATTTGACGGTTAATGGCGTAGGCAAAGGCTTTCCGAATCTTCACGTTATTGAACGGGGGTTTCTCTGTATTGAACTTGTACCAGTAGGTAGCACCGACAGGCTTCACTTGCAGCTTTCCGCTGTCTTTAAGCGCTGGCATCGCATCTGTTGGCAGCGAGCTTAACGGACTGCCTGCCCAATCAATCTCGCCATTTTCGAACATGGACAGCTCTGTGTTTTCATCCTCCACCATCGAGAACTCGATCTTGTCCAGCTTGACACGCTCTTTGTCCCAGTAGTTGTCGTTTTTCACAAGTACCATTTTGCTTTTGTGTTCCCATGACTCCATTTTGAAAGGACCATTTCCTACGTGTGTTTTAGCATCTCCGGCCCATTTTTCACCGGTCTCGATTACCTTTTTATTTACCGGGAAATAAGTTTGGAAGGCCGTTAGCTCCAGAAAAAACGGAGTTGGATTCGTCAACTCTACTTGGAGGGTCTTGTCGTCCAATGCTTTTACGCCGACATCATTCAAGCTGCCAGTCCCTTTGTTGGCCTTCTCCGCATTCTTGATGTAATAGAGCTGATAGGCGTAATTCGACGCTGTCTTCGGATCGAGAGCTCGCTTCCACGCGTATTCGAAATCGTGAGATGTTACTGGTTCTCCGTTGCTCCACTTGGAGTCTCTCAGCTTGAAGGTGTATGTTTTCATATCACTCGATACTTCAATCTTCTCGGCTACTGCTTCCTCTGGCTTGCCCGAAGGCCCGATGCGTGTCAGTCCATCAAAAACTGCTTTAACGATGGCAGCAGAAGTCGTGTCTTCCGCAAGTCCAGGATCAGCTGTAGGTGGTTCGGAGTGAAGATTCCAGCGGAGGACTTGTGCTTTTGCTGGTTCTTTAGCCGTGGTGGCAGGTGCTGGCTGCGTACTCGACTGTCCACTCTGTACTGCTTGCTCGGCTGGCTGTCCTCCTCCACATCCTGCCAACGCTAATCCCATGACTGCTACGCTACTCATTACCGCGAACACACTTTTTTTCATTGGATCAACCCCCATTATTCAGTCGTTATGTGTTGGTTTTCAGAATTATCAGAATGCAAAAGATGTGCCAAAAATGAAAGCGGCAGTAGCTTCGTTCTAGCGTTGATTGTTGTAAAGTTTTTTGTACACGGTATTACTTGTCGTGTTTCAAATCTTAGACACTGCTGTTAGACAAAAAAAGCCTTAGCCCACTTACTCGGCCAAGACTTTGTCTCTCGATTTATAAAATGATCAATTCGCGCGGTGAATGTGTAAGCACCTCATTGCCGCTCTCTGTGACAACCAGATCGTCTTCGATACGGACTCCACCAAGCTCTGGGATATAAATCCCCGGCTCTACGGTCAAAATCATGCCTTCTTGGAGAACAGCGGTGCAACATGTGGACATAAACGGCTCCTCATGAATATCGAGGCCCACTCCATGCCCCATTCCATGTCCAAAACGCTCGCCATAACCGTGCTCCGTGATGTAGTCCCGTGCGAAGGCGTCTGCCTCTTTCCCGGTAATACCAGGACGAATGCCTGCAACAGCCCGATTGCGTGCTTCCAAAACGATCTCGTAGATGGCTTTGAGCTGTTCATCAGGAGTGCCAACCACAACCGTACGGGTAATATCTGAGCGATATCCTTGGTACAATGCACCAAAGTCCATCGTGACCATATCGCCCGCTTCAATCGTTTTTTCACTCGCTACGCCATGAGGAAGTGCGGAACGATAGCCAGAAGCAATAATGATGTCAAAAGCAGAGCCCAACGCCCCTTCCTTTCGCATGAACATTTCCAATTCATTAGACACCGCGAGCTCTGTGATACCAGGACGCAGGAATGAAATTATATGGGAAAATGCCGCATCAGCGATTTGCGCAGCCGTTCGGATGATCGCCAGTTCTTCCTTTGTCTTTATCATCCGTAATCCCTCAATGACACCTGATGTCGGAATGAATGCTGTTTGGACGGCCTCGCTGTATTTACGATGTAAGGCAAACGAGACATTCTCCTCCTCAAAGCCGAGATGGTTGATGCCCATCGCTTCCGCTTGACGCGCTACTTCGCTGTAAACGGATTCTTTTGTCGGCAAATAAACGATCTCAAACCCCGTTGCTTGTGCTTGCGCTTGGGCTGTGTAACGGAAATCTGTGAAGAGCTTGGCCTGGTCCCTGGAAATGAGGACAACTCCGTATGTACCTGTAAAGTTTGTGAGGTATCGGCGGTTTTGTCCATTGGTGATCAACATCCCGTCAATCCCCATTGAATCGAATTGCTCACGCAGTCTTGTTACTTTTTCCATCTCTATCATCCCTCTTTTGTTTTGTCGTGAATGGGCTATCTCTTTGAGAATATTCAGCAAGTATTGTGCCAGCCAGGACGATCTCCGTCTCTTTCCCATGGCACGACACTTGCATTTTTCATCAAGCATGAATGAAAGGAGGCATCATCATGGAATCGCATCCATTGATTATCTGCCGTTGTGAAGAAGTAACTCTCGCTGAATTGGTAGAGACCGCCCAAACCTACCAATGTACCGCACGCGAGCTGAAGCTACGAACCAGAGCCGGCATGGGCTGCTGCGGTGGGAGAACCTGCCGTACATTGATCGATCAGGTCATTCAGCAAGTAACTGGCCAAGTGCCTTCTCATACTGTACCTCTTGGATACCAACCGCCTATCCGTCCTGTCTCATTTCAAACGCTTGGGGGGCAACGGGCATGAATCAACGAATTGATCACCATCCGGTCCTCGGTTCACTCGGGGACAGAAAGCAGCTTCCTTTTTATTATAACGGCTCTGTCTATACGGCTTACGAAGGCGAAACGATTGCGGGAGCCCTATTGGCCGCAGGGGTCCGTACGCTTCGGGTGCACGAGGAAAAAGGAACACCACGAGGAATTTACTGCAATATTGGTCACTGCTATGAATGTCGCGTCCATGTAGACGGTGTTCCAACCGTGCGTGCTTGTATGACGCTTGTGCAGGAAGGCATGCAAGTAAATGCGGGTTCTCTCCTTCCTACGCCCTTGAAAAAAGGAGGGCATGGTGCATGATCGACCTTCTCATCATCGGGGCTGGACCCGCGGGCTTATCCGCAGCAATTGCTAGTGCAAGGCAGGGATTGGCTGTTCGTGTAGTCGATGAGTTTTATCGCCCTGGGGGCCGCTTGCTTGGACAGCTTCACGAAGAACCGGACGGTGTGTGGTGGAATGGACTGGATGAGGCTGCTCGTCTCACGCAAGAAGCGATTGGGCTTGGCGTAGAGATGCGTTGCGGCGTTTCCGTGTTCCATTTGACCCAATCTCAAAATGGCTGGATTGTTTCTACCACAGTGGGGGAAATGATAGCCCCGTTGCTCCTGATCGCAACGGGGGCTTCTGAAGCAGCTGTACCCGTGCCAGGGTGGACGTTACCTGGCGTGATGTCCATCGGAGCGGCTCAAGTCATGACGAATGTGCAGCGCGTGCGAGTAGGACAGCGCGGAGTTGTCATTGGAATCAATATCTTATCGGTGGCCATATCCCGGGAGTTGCAGTTAGCTGGAATTACGGTGGATCGAATGATTCTCCCACCTAGTACGGCTGTCAGTGGCACTGCAGGGCAACCACAAGCAGTGATGCAATCCTTATTGCGCGTCGCCCATCTTGCCCCTTCTTTGATGATTCGGCTGGGGAGCAAACTGATGGGAAGTCCATGGATGCAAAAACTGGCAGTGTCCCTCTACCCCTCCAACGGGTTTTCTATGTGGGACATCCCGATTCAACTGCGAACAGCAGCAGTTGAAATCGTCGGAACCTTTCAAGTCGAGGGTGTCCGTATCGCCCGAGTTGCAGCCGATGGTTCACCCATAGCTGGAACCGAACAAGTCATTCCAGCTGATTTCGTCTGTATCGCAGGCGGATTAAGTCCACTTGCCGAATTAGCAGCGATTGCCGGGTGCCCCTTTGCCTACGTTCCCTCCTTGGGCGGGCATGTCCCCTTACACAATGAAAGCATGCGAACACCACTCCCCGGACTCTATGTTGCCGGCAATATCACGGGAATTGAAAGTGCCAAAGTGGCAATAGCTCAAGGCACGGCCGCTGGACTTTCTATCGCAAAAGCTCAGGGAAAGCTAACAAATGAACAACCATTATCGGATGCCATTCAGCAGGTGAAAATCGTCCGCCAAAACGCAACGATTCAGTTCCATCCAGACATTGTGGCTGGACGTGCACTGGTAGGGCAAATGACAGCAGAATGGATCGCACACTAATTGATTCTTTTCATAGGAAAAGGCAGCCTGTCATTCTTTCACGGCAGGCTGCCTTTGTTTTTTCTTTCTGGTTTGTGCTTTGGTAGTTGATGAAGATGGCAACTCTGAGCCTAGAGTAAGTGTACCGTGTATTTCCTCCGCTTGTTCTTGATAGTAAGCAATGAGCTCAGGGTACTCCGCGATTTCTCTCTCTCCTGTCGGCGTGATCGCATACAGCCCTCGTTGCACACGAGTAAACCACCCATAATGATTTTGGATAAGAATCGACGAAGTTTTCTCCCCTGCCCCTTTACTCTTAAGTAGTTTAGGCGATAACGGCCCATACTGCTGAAGCAACGTCGCGATTTGAATGCAGATCTGCTTGTAGGCCGTCATGAGCTTGGTTTGATAACTGCCGCCAACATTGTAATCGCCGTATCTTCCCCGCATCTCTTCAATGATGCGGTTTCGCTTTTTTTGATTGAATTGCTTGCTTTTTACCCGATCAAACGGTCCCGGTGCAATATTCACTTCCATGACTGCGGGCCCTCTTTTTGGAAAGGACACGAGAATAAGACCGAGCTCAAGACGTCTAACCAAGTAGCATATATCTTGCCATTTTTTCGAAAACAATTTGTATTTGGGCTTCGGAATTGCCATATAAACAAAATCGGTATAGCGTTGCCGCTTGGTTGCCTGTATGAGCAATTCCACACTTAGGTTGCGCTTAAATTCAACAATGATCAGTTCCTCGCCTTTCATGGCTGTTAAATCGCAATGCTTGACCTCGCCAAAAACGTCATATCCTTGCGCGACAAAATAATTTCGAATCGGTTCGTACATGTCAGCTTCATATTTTTTCTCTGCTTTCGGTTCCATGTGCTCCCCTTCTCTTATAGGAAAAAGAGCCAATCCAGTGGATTGACTCCTTTCTTCGTTATTCCTTCAAAACTGAATACGCATGATTGCTAAGAATG
>NZ_JABSUV010000046.1:0-47253 GCF_013284275.1 Brevibacillus sp. HB2.2 | reverse complement strand
GAGCTTCATCTCTTGTCGCCTGGGGGTTTTCTTTTGTCCGAATGAAGTCAAGGTTTCCTCTTATTTCATTTTTGCAATAGTCCGATCATATTTCCGAATTGGTCAGCAGTAAATTGCAGTGCTAGAATGATCAATAACAACATTCCTGCTTTTTAACTGCAAAGGTTGTGACAGAAGATGGAATTTTCATGGAAACGTAATTTGATCGTCTTATGGATTGGGGTATTTTTTTGTAGCACCGCCTACTCCATCTCCATCCCTTTCCTGCCCATCTTCCTCCATACTTCACTGGGGGTCAATGAGCATCTGGAAGCCTGGTCCGGCATCTCGTTTGGCATCACGTTTTTAGCAAGTGCACTCATCTCGCCATTTTGGGGCTCTCTCGCGGACAAATATGGACGAAAGCCCATGTTGATTCGCTCTGGATTTAGCCTCGCTTTGTTGTACTTTTTGACGTATTTGATTACAGACCCTTATTTGTTTCTTGTGTTACGGATCTTCCAGGGCTTGCTTGCCGGCTACGTACCTGCTGCCATTGCGCTGGTAGCGACGAATACACCAGAAAAAAGCGTCGGGTACGCACTGGGGATTATGGCGACTTCGGGAGCAACAGGAGGAATCATCGGTCCATTGGTTGGCGGTGTCGTCAGTCACGTATGGGGAAACGCGGAAGCTTTTATATTTTCAGGATTTGTCGTGCTCGTAGCAGCGCTGATCGCTACTTTCTTCGTGAAGGAAACGAATTTGAACCGCTCCGGCAGTCGCTCGAGTGTACGAGAAGATTTGCGCGCTGCGGTGGCAAACCGCCCGTTGATGTCCATACTAGGTATGAGTCTGATGGTCACGATTTCCGTTATGCTTCTTGAGCCTTTATTAACCGTATATGTCATGCAATTGGGCGCTTCGCAGCAAGACGCATCCCTTAGCTCCGGCATCATTTTTGCGGCAGTGGGCATCGCGACGGTCATTGCTGCTCCACAATGGGGAAAGCTCGGGTCAAATATCGACTATTCCAAAATCTTGTTCATCGGCTTAATGGGTGGAGCCGTCGGAAATTTACTGCAATTTTTCTTCACCAATCTGTATGGATTTGGCATTTTGCGATTCGCGTACGGACTGTTTTTTGCCGCTGTTTATCCGTCGATCAACGCCATGATTGTGAAAGTCACAGAACCAGAATTTCGCGGCAGGGCGTTTAGCTTGAACCAATCCTCGACGCAGCTCGCGACCATGATGGGGCCAATCATTGGCGGTTTTCTCGGAGGACTCATCCCGATTCGGTTCGTATTTATCATCAATGGTATCGCGCTGTTGATTACTGCCATCGTGATTCGATCCAAACGATCACAATTGGTCGGACAGCCGTTGAAGCAGCAAACAACGGAGCATCAGCTAGCTACGAAGTAAGCTGGGTAGCCTGATCACATGCGAAAACTCCCTCTCAAGCGTACAGGTGAGAACCTGGCGATGACAGAAGGGAGTTTTTCACGTGATCCCGCCTTTTCTTCCACGATTGTATTCGCTACAATAGTAAGTACTTTGAATGTGAACAGAAGATTCTGACAAGCAAAAAGTCAAATTACATACGCCATGGAACGACCCGCATATTCCGATTTGACGAGACCACTCATTTTGTTTGGGGAAAGGGGAACACGTACATGTCGGGGAAAACGGTGATCTTGCTTATTTTGATCATCATTGGGCTGATCTGTGTCAATCTGTTTGTCTCCAACGGTTTCATTCGCCTGCTTGCCATCGTAGGAATCTTAGGGATTACTTTTGTTCTGCAGGGGGCCGTAATTCGAAAGCGGTGAAGAGCGGACGGTTACCAGTGAAGGCGATCTACACCGTCACGCTGGCTTTTTCATGAAAACAGCGGTGGGCTCGGTTGAAAAATCCAATCCTAGCCCGCCGCTGTTACATTCCCACCTTACTCGCTCTTTTCCTGTGAGTTATCACAACAACTGTCCTTAAACATCCTGATATTACTAATGGTTTTGAACTGGCATTTTTTCAAAAACACTTGTAATCAGGTAAGCAATTTACACTGATCCCTTTCTTTTCCCCCTCGACTTTTACTGAGCAGCATTACTCTACAAACGGTGAAATAAAATCAACCGCCAACTCTGACGGTTGATTTTATCTAGGGCCTGTACGCAAACTTATTTCCTTAATTTACAGTTTGCGTACACACCCTAGTTGATCGAATACCAACACCCCTTCTTTTACAGGGGTGTTGGACTAACTTGAAGGCATCATTAGTGTTTCCAATGCAGCACTTCATCCGGATTGGCAACATTTCGTCCGTAGTATTGGTGGGCGCGGAAGTTGTGGATCTCCTGACAGGCCTTGGACATATTCCCGAGTACGACTTCCTGTGGTAAATCATCGTGCGGACTCCAGTAATAGATTTTCATTTCATATGTCTCGCCATTTTCTTCTTCCCAGCTGTATTGAATGCGGTCCGCTTTCACAAACCCGTTCTTTTGATAAAAATGGACTCTCTTGATGGAATCTTCATCATTTCGATCGATAGGTTCTACCTCCAGAATGATGTCTTTCCCTCTCTTTTTGAGTGTCTGGATGACCTTGGTACCGATACCTTGTCCACGCGTGGCAGGATTGATTAGGAGGTAATCGATGAAGATAAACGTCGGAAACTCCGCGTACAGCAAAAGAAATTTGTCTGTATCGACTTTGTGGTAAATGTCTGTTTCCCTGATAAGCGCCTGAATTTGTCCTTCCTTTTTCATTTCATATTCTGGAAAGTATTCATTTAATCAGTCATACCAATCCATGAGACATTCCCCCACTTGATCACTCGTAATGATCTCTTTAGCTTATACAGAAATGCCCAAAACCACTCAGTGTCAAAACAGCATATATGGAAAAAATCCTTGATATAATATTATGACACTTCCCCTAAACAGCTAATCAAACCTGACATTATAAAAAGTTCAAAAAACCTGTTATGACAACGGTTTGTCATAACAGGTTTCAGATGTTATTTGTCACTTTTCCTTATAATCAGGTGACATACTTAAATATAAGTAGTGAAAACATCAATTATAAATCACATTTCCCCATCATGAATGGACGAGCACAATCTTCCCACGCACCCTACCCGTTTGACTAAAGAGATGCGCATCTCGAACCCCTTCAAGCGTCAATGGATATACCTTCGTCAAGATAGGCTTTACGTTCTTGGCTTCCACTAGCGCACGGATATAATTAAGATTTACCCCATCTGGACGCGTAAACACAAAAGTAACATCCAACTCTCGTTCTTTCTCAACCGCATCAGCGAACGAAGGTTTCTTGGCATCACGCTCGCTAATAATGGTCGCCACTCTTCCTTGCCGCTTCATCAATTTTATAGCATCACCATACGCTTCTCCACCAAGCGTGTCCAACATGAATGAAAATCGTGTAGAGGTATGAAGTGGTCCTTGATCATAAGCAATGACTTCATCTGCTCCCAGCTCACGGACAAAATCGCTATTTTTGGAGCTGGTTGTCGTAGCCACATAGGCACCTAGCGCTTTTGCTAGCTGAATCGCCATGGAACCGATCCCGCCGCTTCCTCCCAACACCAGGACTTTTTCTCCCGCTTGTACCTTCCCTACCTCTACCAATGCCTGCCAAACCGTTAGTCCGACCAGTGGTAGCGAAGCCGCTTCCGCATACGACAAACCACGTGGCATCGGGGCTACGATATTCGCCGGAACGACAATTTCATCTGCGTATGTCCCTTCCCTTTCCAGCTCTGGTCGGAAGAAGACATCGTCCCCGATTTGAAAATCCTGCACATTCGTACCGACAGCCGTTACCGTGCCCGCCGCATCCCACCCTAAAATAAGTGGCAGTTCAAAAGGAAAATCTGCTTGTAACAGTCCTTCCCGCACCTTCCAATCCACGGGATTTACCCCGCTCGCTTTTATGGAAATGAGCACATCGTCCGGCCCGATTGGTTTTGTTGGCCATTCCATTTCAGTTAATTGCTGGATACCACCGTATTGCTTCATGCCAATTCCTCTCATCGAACTTCCCCTTTTCATTCGACTATTTTTCGCAATTGGTTTTCGATGTGACACTCTCCCCATTCACACATGACATCCAGAACCTTCGACAGGGTCTTGCCGTACTCCGTCAAGTCATACTCGACACGCGGTGGAACCTGCTGATACACATTGCGGGTAATGATATTGTCCGCTTCTAATTCTCGCAGTTGCTGCGTTAACATTTTTTGCGTGATGGCAGGCATTGCGCGTTTCAATTCGCTTGTCCTCTTTGCCCCTTTTGCCAACAAGCAGAGGATCACTACTTTCCATTTCCCTCCGATAACTTCCAATGTTGCCTCTACAGGGATATTGTATCGTCCCATATCCTCCCCTCCTCATACGAAGATGTAGTCAAACCCGCTCCGTTGCGTCGATATGAGCCGGGAAACAAGGCAATACTTCTTGTCCAAGCTCATCAATGACCTCGTCAATAGGACGCTGGCTAGGGAACAGGGCGAAGAACAAATGATTGACGCCGACCTCTTGATACATGGCCAGCAGTTCTAAAAGCATTTTTCTGCCGACTCGGTACCCTAATCGAATCGGCGTGACCGACTCATCCGGATCTTCCGCTAGATCCAAGTGAAGAGGCTGAATAAACGGCTTGAATACACCTGGATGATATTTCTGGACAAGTTCTCTCCATTCTTGGATGGCATGTGCTTGATTGAATGGATCACGTGGGTAATAAATCCAGCCATCTCCGTTTTGCGCAAACCAGTCCATCGTTTGTTGACTGTACCCCGTGATAAAGGTAGGAATGGGTGAAGTCGATTTAGGCACAAGATTCGCTCCATTAATCATACCGTATGGAGAGTTGATTTTCGGGAAATCCTCTGCCATAACCTTCTGCAAGTAGTCGTAGCCATCGCGAAACAGCTCCGCACGCTGTTCATGCGGCACATTCAGCCCATGAAAATCAGCCCGTCTGTCCCCAGAAGAAATTCCCATCATCAAACGTTGGGGAAACAAATTTTCGATGGTCGCTGTCTCTTTTGCCACTCGTAACGGATGCCGCAGTGGAAGCACGATGCTCGAGGTACCAAAAGCGATTTTTTTGGTTTGCGCAGCCAAATAGGTTAAATAAATCATCATGTCATAAATTTGCCCTGTAGCAGGGTCACCAAAAGCAGGGTCCTGCAAAATCACATCGCGCAGCCAGATTCCAGTAAAGCCGTAGTCTTCTGCTGCTCTGACGAGTTCAACCTGGCGCTCCATTGTCGGCGCTTCCCATTCGTATGCCTCCAGCGGAATGTGAAATCCTAACGTCATCTTTCCTTCTTGGAACATTCGCTGAAAACCATAGTGACCGTCGAATTTGCTCATCGATGCTCTCTCCTTCTATGGTGAATTTGGAAACCACCAGCGGACACATGCTTTGATCCGCATCCGCGTCTTTGTTCCATTAACGACGAGTTTTTTCCAGCTTGCTGCTGATCACCGTGAGTAATGCTGCACCTAACACCATCACTCCGCCGACCCATGGTGTATGAATCAGGCCAATCGTATCGACGATCATTCCTCCAACGAGGGCTCCAATCGCAATGCCGAGATTGAATGCTGCAATGTTAATGGCAGAAGCTACATCAACAGCACTTGGCACGTATTTTTCAGCCAACTGCACAACATACACTTGTAAGCCCGGTACGTTCATAAAGGCCAAGAGTCCCATTAGCATAATCATAAGGGTTCCCACCCATTTGAACGGAGCAGTAAATGTTAAGATGATCAGAATGATCGCCTGGACAATGAACATCCAGCGCAGTGCTTTTATCGGATTCTTGTCAGCTGCTTTTCCTCCGACCGTATTTCCAATCGCTACCGCAATCCCATAGACGAGTAGAATCAAACTGACGGCGCTCGCCTGATAACCTGTGATTTCTTCCAGAATCGGACCTAAGAACGTAAAGGTTACAAAGGTACCGCCGTAGCCAAGAGCCGTAATGGCAAAGACAAGCAACAGTGGCAAGTTTGTAATAATTTTCACTTGATCTTTAATGGAAGCTGGCTTGGCATTTTTTAAATTGCTTGGTACCAGAATCACTGTCGAGATAAGTGCAATCACGCCAAGAATGGCCACTCCCCAAAAAGTCGCTCTCCATCCAAACATTTGACCAATATACGTTCCCAAAGGTACGCCTGTAACGGTTGCAACAGTCAGACCGGTAAACATCGTCGCAATCGCGCTGGCACGCTTGTTTTCTGGCACCAGATCGGCCGCAATCGTCGAACCGATCGAGAAAAATACACCATGAGAAAACGCGGTAAAGAAACGGGCAATGATTAATATCGCAAAGCTACTCGATAAGGCTGCCGCACTGTTTCCGACAACAAAGACAATCATCAAAAGCATGAGTAGCGCTTTGCGTGGAATTCGACTTGTGAGTGCTGTAATAATCGGTGCACCAATGGCTACCCCTAATGCATATCCAGAAATAAGAAGTCCTGCTAAGGTGATTGTTACTTTCAAATCCTGTGCGACAGTAGACAACAAACCGACGATAACGAATTCAGTAGTCCCGATACCAAATGCACTGATTGCGAGAGCAAGTAAAGCAAGAGTCGATTTTTTCGCACCAGTTGCTTGCTGCTTCACATTGGATGTAATCGTGCTCATCTAAGTTGTATCCTCCCTTTATTTTTCTTGCCGTTCACAAAGCAGGGCCCTTACTTATCATGATTGGCGAATATGTTGGTTCTGAATGCTATTATGTCTCATGCCTCACTTGATAGGAAGTACGTACTTTCAAGTATCATAGGCACCGAAAAGTACCTTACATCAATAATCAAGCAATAAAAAAAGCCGGGAAGACTGTCCTCCCGACTCATTCCTTTATCTTTCTTGCAGCGCTACTTTTAATCCCAATAAGATGTAAACAGAACCTACGATCTTGCCACTCCAGCGGCCCAGCCAGGAAATTCGCTTCACCAGATGCCCCAGTGGTCTGATGCTGATCGCAATCAATGCGGTGTAAAAGAACCCCAAGATGGCGAAAATCAATCCCAAGACAAGGAATTGATAAATGGCTCCCCCACGCTCCGGATGTACGAATTGTGGCAGAAACGCCAGAAAAAACAACGCGGTCTTCGGATTCAGAACTTCTGCGAGGATAGCTTGCCCATACGATTGCAGCGGTGGCAACGGTGTTACTTTTGGCAGCTCTGGGTCAACCGGTTTTTCAAGCATGGCCCGAACCCCTAAATACACCAAGTAAGCCGCTCCCACAAATTTTACGAGATTGAATGCCCATGCAGATGTCATCAAAATCGCGGATAAACCGACCGCAGCAAAAATCGTATGAATGAAGTCGCCTGTAGCAATGCCAAGCCCTGCCATGATCCCTGCTTTACGCCCTCCCTGAACGGTACGCGTCGCAGTTAACAGGACAGCGGGTCCAGGAATTAAAAAGAGGCCGATCACAACAGCTAAAAATGCTCCTAGGGTAGTCCAATCAAACATGTGCCTCTCCCTCTTTGTATCGAATATTCAAATTCCCTTCTTATCATAAACGATGTGCAACGAGAGCGATACGGTTTAGACTTACTTTTCGCCCGCTAGCGATCTCCCCGATAAAAACGCTCAAATACGTACGGAAGGTCCTTTTGATCGATGCCCGTGCCGCTGTCCTTCACTTGCGCTCGGGCAAACGTAGCACTCATCGACTCTGTGACTTCTTGGACAACCTCACGCAGCTCCACTTCTTCACTGCGCGATAATGAAATGAGACTGAGCTGGAATTTCAGCATGCGCAGGGAGCTTCTTAAACAAGCTCCCTATTCTTTTGAAGAAACATATTGTCGAAAACTAACGATTGAATCTCCTCTTGCTGGAGGTTTTATAATCGGGAGTTAGGGGGGCTGATGCGTTGGATTCATAAAGGAGGAGGTATCTTTCAAAAATATGTCGTCATATAGATTTTTTAAACAATACAGAACAAGGGAGCTGTAACATGGTAAAGAAGAAGAAACAGAGATTTCATGGCATTATTTTAGGATTACTAATTATGATATGTACGTCGTTGGTGGTTGCATGCAGCACACAATCAACCACACCTGAACCAAATCAACAGCCAGAGGCTAACAAACCAAAGACAGGTGGAACCATCACTGTGGCTTACGCAAGTGAAGCAGATACCTTAGATGTTCACAAGTCAGTTGGCAACGATATGGGTGTTACTTGGAATATGGGTGGATCGCTTGTCTATAAGGACCCTGTTACAAAAGAATTCAAACCTAATCTCGCAAGTGAATTCAAGATTTCAGAGGATGGAAAAACGTACACCTTTACCATTCGTTCCGATGTTACGTTTCACGATGGAACACCTCTGACTGCCAAGAGTTTTAAGGATACCTTTGAACGCATTAAGAATCCGAAAACAAAAGCAAAACTGGCGGGAATAGTTATGATGCCGGTGAAGAGCGTCAGTGCCCCAGATGATAAAACCCTCATCATTGAATTACATGAACCCAATGTGTCGATTCTTGAAGATTTAGGCATTGGTGTAACTCAACCGCTATCCATGAAGGCCATTGAAAAATATGGTGAGGAATATGGACGAAATCCTGTGGGAATGGGTCCATGGAAGTTTGAGAGCTGGAAGGCTGGCGAGGGAGTTACATTGGTTCGCAATGAAGCCTTTAAGTGGGCCATTCCGCTCGATGAAAATCAAGGACCGCCAAGACCTGATAAACTGGTGATCAAAACAATTCCAGATAAAAGTGTTATGTTGGCCGCTTTGGAAAGCGGAACCATCGATGTTGCATTCGATGTACCCGTAAAAGATATCAAGAAGTATCGAAATAATCCAAAATATCAGGTTTTGGAACTCTTTCGGGCTGGGATACCTCTTAGTTTATATATGAACTTGACAAAACCGGAGTTCCAGGATATCCAAGTCCGAAAAGCATTCCATATGCTGGTTAATAAACAAGCGATGGTCCAGGCGGTTTTGATGGGTGAAGGAGAAGTTGCCCAATCATTTTTATCCCCTTCAACATTGGGGTATGATAAGTCATTGGAAAAATACGGGTACCCATACAATGTGGAAGAAGCAAAGAAGCTCCTTGACGCTGCTGGATGGAAGATAAACGGAGAAGGCCTGAGAGAAAAGGATGGAAAAGTATTTACCCTTTCCTTTTTGAGTTCGGCTAGGTTTGAGCTGCAAGCTCAGTTGTTGCAAGCTATGCTGGGCGAGGTGGGTATCAAAGCTACCATTCAAAATTTAGAAGAGTCAGCGTTTAGTGATGGACAAATGAAAGGAAATTTTGATGTGACAATGGTTACTTATAGTTACGATGACCCTGATGCTTTATACCAAAGTTTCCACTCTAGCCAAATTGGTGCTGGCTTTAACATAAGTGGTCTAAAAGACGGTAAGCTGGATGCTTTATTAACAAAAGGACGTGCAACCACTGAAACGGAAGCCCGAAAACAGGTATATGTAGATGCCCAAAAACATCTCCTTGAGCAAGCATATGTTGTTCCTATCTATTATGACAAGCTCTTTGTGGTAGTAAGCTCGCGAGTAAAAGGCGTGAAATGGACGTCTTATTCTCCCAATTTCCAAGATAGCTGGGTAGAAAAATAAATGGAGTCTTTACGTCTACGTCAAGAACCTAATCGATACGTTACAGGAATAGCATCTTTTTTTAAATATTGCATCAGACAAGGGGGAATGATCGATGAATTTTCAACATGTGATTGATAAGGTGCCAGACTACAAGGTTTTTCTAACAGTAGATGAAATGGATGAAAGCACCAGAAAGCTGGCCGAAGAGTTTCCTGATGCTGTAACCGTATTTGAGGCGGGAAAGTCCCGCGATGGACACCCCATTCAATGTATCAAAATCGGAGACGGACCCAAAAATGCGCTATGCTTTGCCTGCCCGCATCCTAACGAGCCGATTGGCGCGATGACGATGGAATATCTCTCCCGCGCATTGGCAGAGGACAAGGCTCTGCGAGACGAACTGGGCTTCACGTGGTACATCATCAAATGTGCTGACCCTGATGGTACGCGACTAAATGAAAATTGGTTTAAAGGACCATACACTATTTTTAACTACATGAGAAATTACTATAGACCTGTCGGCTACGAGCAGGTGGAATGGACTTTTCCGTTTGAATATAAAGATTATCGCTTTGACAAACCATTGCCTGAAACGCAAACGCTCATGAAAATCATAGACGAGACTAGACCTGAGTTTATGTATTCTTTACACAATGGAGGGTTATGCGGTGCTTATTGGTATATTTCGCACGATTTGCCAAAATTATACAATGAATTTCACAATTCAGCAAGGAAGGAAGAAGTGCCTTTAGATCTAGGAGAACCAGAGACGCCATTTGCCACAGAGTTTGCTCCGGCCATCTTCAGTTTAAACGGGCAAGACGAATACTTTGATTATATGGAGAAACATACAGGAAAACCCCCGACACTTGATGTGGGGGCAGACAGCCACACATACGCCTCTTCGAAAGCGGATTGTGTAACATTAATCACCGAGCTGCCATATTTTTTCGATCCACGAATAGAGGATCAGAGTGACTCAGATATTTCCCGCAGAGAGGCACTTCTGACCGAAGCAGATCAAAGTGAGGCTTTCTTTGAAATGCTGGAGGGACTTTTGGGTGGCATACGGTCCTATATTTCGCAGGATAACCCGTTTTTCAAGTTGATGGACCCCTCTTCCCCGGCACGCAAAGAAAGGAACGAAGCACAGAGAAAATGGGCAATGAGCGATCCTGAATTTGAAAAGCCGGCAAAGGGTTCCCAAGTTTTCAGCAGTTTCGTGGTATCGAAGTTTTATCGAGGATTGAGCTTAGGACTAGCGGTCCGCACTTGCGAATTTGAGCTAGAGCGGCTAGCAAAGGAAGGCTCAAACAACCAAGAGGCAATTACAAAACTGAAAGCAGTGCTACAAGAAGGGCTTCGCCATTTGCGACAATATACGGATGAGCTGGAACGAGAACTAAACTATACAGTTATTCCTATTCAGAAATTGGTACGTATTCAGTTGGAATGTGGTTTACTAGTCTCCAATCACATTAGCAAGAATCGGTAGTCTTGCTGATTAATTCGCCAGCACTTCTATAACGATAATCACCACAATAACCAACACTGGATTGTAATAAAAAAGTCCCCAGCTTCCAAAACTTGTCGTTGTCGGTAACAACATGCCCGTCGGCCGTTTTCACTTCGCTCCTGCAACCTCCTGCTCATTTTACAGGAGGTTGATTTTATGAATGGAAATTAATTCTGATGCCCCGCCTTATAAAGTTTATATGGTTGCGGCGTAAATTGAGATAAATCATAATGCCCAAAGTCTGTTCAATTCGAGATATTTGTTGTACGATCCGTTGAAAACCCTTCTCTCCGCTCCCTGAACGGTACGGTTTCGGTTTACTTTTCGCTTTCCTGAGCTTGCGGCGGAAACAAAATCGTGATGGTCGTTCCCTCACCCACGCTACTGTCCAACGAGATGATTCCCTTGTGTGCCTCCACGATCCCTTTCACAATCGTCAACCCCAAACCTGCTCCACCGCGTTCCCTTGCTCGCGAGCGATCCCCCCGATAAAAACGCTCAAATACGTACGGGAGGTCCTTTTGGTCGATGCCCGTGCCGCTGTCCTTCACTTGCAATCGAACCATCGTACTTGGTTTGTCTACCGTGACGACGACTTCTCCACCCGCTGGTGTATACTTGCAGGCATTCGTCAACAAATTGGCCACGATTTGCGCCAGTCGCTGCCTGTCCCCGCTGATCCAGACAGCATGATCCCCTTTGAAGTGAAAATTCACTTGCGCTCGGGCAAACGTAGCACTCATTGACTCTGTGACTTCTTGGACAACCTCACGCAGCTCCACTTCTTCACTGCGCATTTGCAAGGAGCCCGACTCCACTTGGATCACTTGATCTAAATCGCGGACGAGACGGCTCAAACGCAGTACCTCAGACCTTGTGCTTTCGAGATTTTTGGGTGTTGCTTCCCATATACCGTCGATCATCCCCTCAACTTGCGCTAATAAGGTGTTCAGTGGTGTTCGCAATTCATGGGCAATATCGGAGGTCAGTCGCTTGCGCAGCTCCTCCTGATGCTCAAGACTTTGGACCAGGTTGTTAAAAGCAGCGACCAATGACGTAACCTCATCCTTGCCACGAGGCTCCGGTACCCGTATGGACAGATTGCCTCGTGCGACTCGTTGCGCTGCGGTGCTTACTTGTACGACAGGGCGCACCATGGTCCGAGCGAGTGGAATGCTGATGATAATGACCAGGATGAGCAGCACAGCCATCGTCCACAACGTCGTGTTTTTATGGGCCCATTGGAAATGACTTTCCAAGGTCATATAGGCACTCCGATCATCGTGGCTAATCACTAGTTGCCCAATCATGATACCCTTACTAACAAGGGGAATCCTGTCTACACTGTAATTGCTCGTATGGACTGGCCGCTTGCCCCATTCGTTTTGCACTTGTTGCTGTTGATCGAGGAGTGTGATATGCAATCCCAAGACTTCAGAAACCGCTTCCAGCTTATGATAGGTTTCCGCTCCCCAGCCTTGATTGTCCTGATACGCCTCGAGTGCGACACGTGATATTTCTTGGTTATGCTGATTTCTCACCTCATCGGCATACATGGAAAAATGAACATCCATTTCCTTTACGGACAACAACGAGGAAAAAAGAACGGCGCATGCGCCGACAGTCATAATCACAAAGGCGAGCTTTACCCAAATATGCTTCATCGTGGCCTCACTTCTTCATGGGATCGTCAAAGCGATAGCCCAATCCATACACCGTCTTGATATACTCCGGTTGCTTCGGGTCTGCCTCTATCTTTTGGCGAAGATTTTTGATATGCGTATCAATGGTTCGGTCGTATCCCTCGAAATCAAACCCCATGACCTCACGCACGAGCTCCTCCCTGCCCCACGTTCTCCCCGGATAACGGACAAGCGTTGTGAGCAAGCGATATTCATTCGGCGTAACCTCCAAAGCCATTCCATTTTTCGTGACTCTCTTCTCATTCATTGATATGGTCAAATCGCCCACTTCAACAAAATCGGAGAGTGTTGAATAATCACCCGCACGACGCATGACGGCTCGAACACGCGCGACAAGTTCTCTCGGGCTAAAGGGCTTGATCAAATAATCATCAGCGCCAATCGTAAGTCCGCGAATCCGATCCGCCTCTCCACTTTTCGCTGTTAGCATCAAAATCGGGACACGCGACTCTTTGCGAATTTGGACGCAGACTTCTTCCCCACTCAAATCAGGAAGCATCAGATCCAAAATGATGCAGGTCAATGAAATCGTCGTAGCCATTTCCACTGCTTCCTTGCCTGTTTGAGCGTTCAGAACATGATAGCCTTCCTTTTGCAGATAGGAGGACAATATTTCTAAAATTTGCGGCTCATCATCGACTAGCAAAATGGTAGACATAAGAATCCTCCCTACTCCTCTTGAGTTTGAGCCTTTCCTTTTTTCCAGAATAGGAAAAAGACGAGAGCGCCTGCCAGCAAGGCAAAGAGCAAGCGAAACTTGTTTTCACCAAAAGTAATCAGATCATGACCGACGAATGTTTCAAAAACCATCGACGGCACTTTTCCTAGCAAGGTCGCCACCAAAAATTGCCCGAAGGTGATATTCGTCATAGCCGCGCCTAAATTGATTACACCCGAAGGCATCAGCGGATTGATCCGGAGCAAAACGATGGCAAGGCACTTGCGAAAACTCGTTGTTCCATTGATGGTATGTACCCATTTGAATGATTTCAGCTTATCGCTTCGATCTGCTTTTTTGATCGTGTAGCGGTAAAGAAAGAAGGCTATGCAAGCACCAACCACCTCTCCCGTTAAGGAAATCAAGAACCCTCCGTACAAGCCAAACACGACTGCGTTCGCACCCGATAAAAAAATGGACGGCAATACACCCGCCACACTGATCACGATGTTCAATAAAATACTACCGACAATCCCCAGCATCCCCAAAGAGCGAATCCACTCTGCCAGGGCTTCTATATTGGTTATCCAATCCATTCGTCTGTATGACTCCCCTCTGCCACTCTCCCTCTAGAGTAAACGAAACTTGTGAAGAAATCATGGAAAAAAGCAAAACAGTCGTAGCCTGATCGACTACGACTGCTTGTATGATTGAATGCCTCTTTATTCTTCAGCGATCGCGATGTACAAGTCCACTTGCGCGTTGTTGGGATCAGCACAGCGCACTCCGTCATATCGTTCGAAATCTCCGGTAAATGTCCGCTTGTTCCCCGGTTGATGGGACCACTCCCATACCTTCGCCCACGCTTCCATCACAACCTCTACCATCGGGCCTACGCGAGTCGTAAATACAGCGTAAGTAGAAGCCGGCAGGGTCTTGACTGTGAGCTCAGCAGGAAGCTCACCGTTTTTTTCTACAACGGTTCCCACTAACAAGGAGTACTCGCCTGTCTCGTCACTGTCGTAATCGGAATACACCCCCAGTACCACACCCGGTTCTTTTTGATGGGGAGTTTTGACGGGATGCTCTTCTTGATAATAGCGCTGCCACAGTCCCCCAATTTTCCCGTTCGGTCCGCCTTCCGCCTCATTGGTTGTCCGAATATGCAAGCCTGCTACACGCATTTCATCCAGTTTGACGATCGTTGGGTTCATCATTAACCACGCTCCTGTAAGAGTTTGTTTACATGACTTAGTATAACGACCATACCCTGACAACTATCTGTCAACGTTCCAACGTTTATTCATAAAGTTTCGCCATTCTTTTTACCGTATCCCCCATTCGCTGTCTTACATAGGAAGGCTCGTGTACACACAAGGCATCGCCAAAGCTAAGCAGCATCCCGTTTAACCATTCATCGTCTGTCATCTTCGTTCGTACCAGCAATGAGCCATCCTGCATGGTCTCTATCGTTTCTGGCGCAAACATATCCCGTACCCTTACATGTACACGCTGCGCAAATTCGAGGACAAGAGAAATACGCTCTGCCGTGTCCCATTCTTCGAGCCATTCGAGTTTATCTATTTGATTGGGGCGAGGCGAAAACTCCTCTTTCAGCACGGACATGTCTGCAATCCGCGACAAGCGAAACAGACGATCCTCCTGGCGTTGTAAACAATAGCCATAAATGTACCACACATAACCTTTGATAATCAGTGTGACAGGCTCAATGGTGCGCTCTGTCGCATCGCCTTGTATTTTCGTATAAATGATCCGAACACGTAGTCTTTTCTCGATGGCTTCCCGCAGCTTGTTTACCTTTTCGGCGATTGCCGGTGTACTGCCCCATGGATTAAAGTCGTAAACAACAGGATGTGCACTTCCTTGAAGAGAGGATGGTGCAGTGGTGAGTAACGCTTTTATTTTTTCCAAAAGCTGTCCGATTTGCTTGTCGTCTGTGGAGGAATGAACCCCTTTTAGCGCAGCAATAACCGCGACTAGCTCGTCCAAGGATAAGTATTGTCGATCGATCGTAAAATTCTCCATGATCTCGTATCCGCCGCTTGCCCCAGGGTACGCTACGATGGGAATTCCCGCTGCATTAATGGTCTCCAAATCCCGATAGACCGTACGCAAGGATACTTCGAAGTGGTCAGATAGTTCACGGGCGCTCACACGGCGCTTGTTCAACAGCATGATGACAATAGCGAGTAGCCGTTCTACCTTCATGATTGCCCCCCTTTTCTTTTGAGTCAACATAGTGGTGGAGAAGAAAAAGCACAGGTCTCTTCGACTCTGACACGCCAGCTGGGGGGATTCACTGGACGTCTCCACTTCAAAAAGGGGACCGTCGAGCCAAAGCCACCCTATGGGCGGACGTTTCTCAGAGGAGAAGTGTTCGACAAGCGTGGTCCCCTTTTGGAAGTTCCGACTGGGTAGGCGTTGTCAAGGTCTGCGAGCCCTGTGCTTTTTCTTCTCGCCAGCTTAGTTGGTTCATCGATAGCTTTAAAAAATTTGTAGTGAAGATCAATCAAGTTTAAATGATCATACAAAAAAGGAATCTGCAGCCTAAAGTTGCTGCACATTCCTTTTTGCCTTGCTTCATTCGAAGCTATACGCCCATACGTCTGCGTTGATTGTTTGGTTTTTTGGTGAGCTGGCTTTTCATTGATTGATTTTGCGCCTTTTGATTCATTGGGTTATTAGCCTGTGCTTGCGCTTGTTTCTTTTCTGCCATTTTGCGCTTCATTGCCTCTTGCAGGCTGATTTTGCCAGGCTTTTGTTCGGTGGTATTTTTTTCGTTTTGGTTTGGCTCCGTCATGCTTAGCAACTCCTCATAGAAATTGGTTATCTTCTATGTATTCTAGTGCAAGACAGGAGGAAGCGCCAGTGGGAATCTACCCGTTAATCGCCCGAAGCTGTGATAATTTAACACCACTCGCCTGGTACTTCAAAATTTCCTCCAAAAGTTCTGCAAGGTAAGCACCCGCTTCAATCGGTAGCGTGCCACCCTTATGAATATTAGAAATAACCGTACGATCTGATTCTACCGTATTGGCATCCGGTTTGTAAATCATGTAAGCACTGAGACTTTCTGCCGTCGCAAGTCCCGGTCTTTCTCCGATCAAGGAAATGACGACCTTGCAATTGACGATGGACGCGACCTGATCCTGAATCCAAACGCGACCTTTGTTAATGAAAACTGGTTTTCCTACACTGACGTTTCTCATGGAAAGACCTTGGATTAACGCAGGCAGCAAGTCTGGGATCGTCGCCTCACACGCTGAGGTGCTCAGTCCGTCCGAGATGACAATTTGCACGTCTTTGTTTTTATCCCCATGCTGCTCCAGCCAACGCGCGGACTCATCCGATAGCATCCGTCCGGAGTCGAGGTTCATTAAATACTCCTCCATGCTTGTCGCTCTTGAATGGAGGACAGGTAGTTGCAGACTCTCGATCAGCTCTGGACTGATCGTTTTCATAACCGCATCGCGTGCTGCTGCCTGATCAATCCGAAATTGGAGGTAGCTTCCCGTCTTCATCCGGGTACCCGCCCGCCCGATTCCGATGCGAGCCGGCGTTCGTTTCATCGCTTGCTCCAATGCTTCTGGATTGTTTGGATTCTTGACCCCGCATTGCTTTTCCTCAGGAAAATGAATCACTCCTTGGTCTTTTTTGGACAACTCATCGATTACACGCTGGACCAAGTCTTCCATATTGATCTGTTTCACCTTGCTTCCCTCCCCACTCGTTAGTCAAAAATGGTTAAATCGCCTGCGCGCTCTGTCAAACGACCATTTTCCATTAGGCCCATTTTTTCCATCCATTTCTCAAATTCCCGGAGAGGTCGCAGTCCCAAGAGCTCACGGTAGCTGGCGTCATCGTGGTAGCTCGTGTCTTGGTAACTGAGCATGACATCGTCCCCACCTGGTACGCCCATATAAAAATTCGCCCCTGCCAAGGTCGTCAGCATCCCTGCAATCTCCTGGTCATTCTGATCCGCATACATGTGGTTCGTATAAGTCGGAGCGATTCCCATCGGCAAACCATGCAGCTTACCCATGAACAAGTCCTCCAGATCGGCACGAATCATCTGTCTGCCATCATAAAGTGTTTCTGGTCCGATAAAGCCAGAGACGTTATTGACCATGAATGGCTTCCAGTGACGGCAAAAACCGTACGTACGCGCTTCCAGCGTTTGCATATCGACGCCTTCATGAGAGTCCAGCGACACTTCGGAGCCTTGCCCTGTCTCAAAATACATGACGTTTGGTCCCGACGCTGTGCCTTTTCGGAGCATCAACTCCATTGCCTCATCCAAAATCTCTTTATTTACGCCAAACGCATCATTCGCGCGTTGTGAACCTGCCAGACTTTGGAACATCAGGGAAATGGGCGCTCCGCCCCGAAGAGCCTGCATCTGTGTCGTGATATGGGCCAGTACGCAGTTTTGTGTAGGGATTTCCCACTTTTGCATGAAATCATGTGTCATTTTCAAGAGCTTGGTAACGCTTTCAACGGAGTCGTTATTCGGGTTAATTCCAATGACAGCGTCGCCTGAACCATAGGACAAGCCTTCCTTCATCGAAGCCAAAATACCATCGGGATCATCGATCGGGTGATTCGGCTGACAGCGGAACGCCAGTCTTCCCGGCTCGCCAATCAGTGTGTTGCAGTAGGCTTGATGCTTCATTTTTTGGGAAGCCATGACTAGGTCAATGCTGGACATCAGCTTGGCCGTAGCGGAAATCATCTCGCTGGTCAGCCCCCGACTAATTCGTGTCAGCTCAGGCATTCCTGTGGAAAACGACAAGATGTACTCCCGTAGCTCCCCTACTGTCCAATTTTTGATCTCTTCGTAAATAGAGAGATTGATATCATCATAAATGATCCGTGTCACTTCGTCCTTTTCGTACGGTATGACCGGATTTTCATATAGATCACGAAGTTGCATTTCGCTTAATACGACTTTGGCCGCCATCCGCTCCAGTGCGGAATTGGCTGCTAGTTTACTCATGTGATCGCCAGACTTTTCTTCACTCGCTTTTGCCAATACATCCCGAACCGAAGTAAACTGGTAATGCTGTTTACGTACAACGCAAGCCAATTTCATCTCTAGCTTCACTCACTTTCTTTTCAACTTTCCGTAAACTCTATCTCATGGAACGAAAAAAGCGCTTCGAAACAAAAGACGAAATACTCGCCTTGGTCCAAGCGCCGTTGCTCTTCCTATCGATTCACTTTTTTGCGTTCATTGTTTGCTTGTAAGCACAAACTCCACTGCCGGTAGCAGTTCTTCTTCCATGACGGGTTTGACCAGATAGGCACATATCCCTTTCGCTTTGGCTTGCATAACCATGTCCTTTTGACTGTAAGCAGTCAAGAGAAGGATCGCTGCGTCCGAATGCTCTCGGATAATCCCAGTCGCTGTCAAACCGTCCATAATTGGCATTTTCACATCCATAATAATCAGATGCGGGTTCCACATTTGCGTCAATCGAACGGCTTCTTTGCCGTTTTTTCCTTCAGCTACGACGTTATATCCCTGCTCTTGCAACATCTCGACCAGGTCCATACGCGTTATGGGGTCGTCGTCTATGATGATGACTCGATAATGCTGACGCAATACTCCACCTCCCGATCACCAGTGAACGGACGTGCCAACTACTCATCATTTCCATACGCAACCGACGCCGTTGTCGGTTTATCGCATATTTCTGAATACGTTTATTATATCTATATTTTCAGGCTAATTCCAGCTTAAATCCAACCCACCCTTCCCCCTTGTTGCTTCCTAGTGAAGGCACGAGAAAAAATCAATGTACGATTTTCGGCTGCAGCTATTTTGGGTGAGCGATAAAATGAAAACATAACGATGGAGGGGGAACCGAATGATAACGGCCGAGATGAAGTCCGAGTATTATCAGGCGTTACTAGATAAAAATTCAGAATATGAAGGTGTCTTTTTTGTTGGAGTCAAAACAACTGGCGTATTTTGTCGCCCGACGTGTCCAGCAAGAAAACCTAAGTTTATAAATTGTGAGTTTTTTGATCATGCCAAACAAGCACTTTTGGCCTCATTCCGGCCCTGCCAGCGCTGCCGTCCACTTTCACATCCCAATCATGTTTCAGAGCTCGTGCGTCTGCTAGTAAACGCTGTAGAAGAAAACCCCGAGCAGCGCTGGACCGAAAATGACTTTCAAAGATTATCCGTGGATGCTGCAACAGCGCGACGCCAATTCAAAAAGCGTTTTGGCATGACGTTCGTCGAATATGCAAGGGCGCGACGTATGGGGATTGCACTGAAAGAAATCAGAGAAGGAAAAGCCGTCATCGATGCCCAGCTATCCACCGGCTACGAGTCTAGTAGTGGTTTTCGAGACGCATTTTCACGAATTATGGGGGCAGCACCTACTCTTCTTGGCGATCACCATGTCTTAAAGGCATCGTGGCTGGATACGCGACTCGGTCCCATGATCGCCATTGCGGATGAAGAAGCTCTCTATCTCCTTGAATTCATTGACCGCCGTGGCTTAGAACGAGAAGTTGAACGTCTTAGACAAAGAACAAAGTCGGCGATTATCCCTGGTTCTACAGCACCTATCCGTTCGATTGAACGTGAGTTAGAGGAGTATTTTGACGGAGGGCGAACACAATTTGCAACGCCTTTGTTTTTGTGCGGATCGCCTTTTCAAAGAATGGTCTGGGAGCATTTGCAAACGATTCCTCCGGGGCATACTTCATCCTATTCCGATGTTGCAGCAGCTATTGGGAAACCAAGCGCCTTTCGTGCAGTCGCGCAGGCAAATGGTGCGAATCAGTTAGCGATTGTCATTCCTTGCCACCGGGTCATCAACTCCAATGGTGATTTGGGAGGTTACGGAGGAGGACTTTCGCGCAAACGCTGGCTGCTCCATCATGAAAAAGAAACATCCCACCCTCTTTGACCCGAATTCGTGAAACATCTGGAAAATGGATGCGGGCACTCCTTCCTAGCAAAAATGCCCTCGCTTATGCAAGGGCATTTTGTTCTTACTGCGCTTTTTCGGTTATTTTTTGACGAAGGTTATCTACGAGCTCGGACATTTTCACTCCGCCCAAAATCTCCTCCATGGCATGCTGCGCACGGGTCAAAATCAACTCCAGCACAAACTGTATATTCGCTCCCACTGGACAATCGGGATTCGGTTGCTCATGGATGTGAAAAAGTTGCCCTTCTTCCACGACATCGACTGCACGGTAAATTTCAAGAAGCGTGATTTGATCCAATTCCTTGGCGAGAGAAGCGCCGCCAGCTCCCGCACGTACGTTCACGAGCCCAGCCTTCTTCAACAGCCCCAGTACACGTCGGATCACGACTGGATTTGTATTCACACTACCTGCGATCCATTCGGAAGTGCAATGCGAATTCGAATCAATGGAAAGCAGTGATAAAATGTGAACCGCAATGGAGAAACGGCTGCTGATTTTCATACGTTGTCACCCTTTCGTTGTAATGATTATAGTTACACCGAATACAAGAAGTCAAGTTAACCATACCGTCACATTTCGTCCTGTCGAACTTTTTTCATTCTACTATAATGACTGTGTCAAGTGTTCCCGTAATCTGGAAGGAGTGTTGACAAAAATGATGCTTCCACAAATTGAAGTTACGCCTGCTACAGCCTTGATAGATGTTCCCGTCCATATTACACTCAGCGGGTTTGTCCCGAATCAATTAATCACCCTTCATGCTACTCTCAAAAACGGATTGCCTGGAGGAGATTTGACTGCATCCTCACATGCTATATTCCAAGCAGACGAAAATGGCTCGGTGGACTTGGTTTCCCAAGCTCCCTTATTCGGTACTTATGAAGGAATTGATCCGATGGGGCTTTTTTGGTCCATGAATGTCCAGACCATGCGTTTTTATCATGCTTATTCTCTGGACGACTTTCAGTTCACCCCACGCTCCACCGAGATAGAATTAACGGCAGAAGTTTACGATAAGCCCGTAGCGAAAGCAGTCGTGAAACGTATTTTTGTCTCCCGAGACGTATCGATACAGAAAGTGACAGACTATGGTCTAGTCGGTCTGTATTTTTCAAAACCCCACACAGAGCAAAGACCCGCCATTGTGGTACTAGGTGGAAGCGAAGGCGGAGTTGGTTCCGGATCACAATTCGCTGCTTTGTTCGCTTCTCACGGCTATCCGGCGCTAGCACTCGCTTACTTCCAATGCAACGATCTTCCTGACGATATTCGCCAGATCCCGATCGAATATGTTCAACGCGCCATTCATTGGTTACAGCAACAGCCCTCCGTACATCCTGATAAAATCACGTTATTCGGACGCTCCAAAGGAGCAGAATTGGCATTAGTTACAGCATCGATCGAGCAGCACGTACATGCTGTCATTGCTTCGAGTCCCAGCTCTACTGTTACTATCGGGACGGATAAGGCATTCGCTGGTTCAGACACGTTCTCCCCGCAATCCTCTTGGTCGTTTCAAGGAGAGCCTCTGCCATTCGTGCCATGGACAGAGGAGCAGTCAAAAGTCTCACAGGAGCGACTCGACGCAGGTCAACGTATCGATCATATCCATGCCGAAGCCTGGGCTGCTTGTGAGTGGTTAGAAGATGCCGAAATCCCGGTGGAAAATATCAATGGCCCGATCCTCTTCCTCTCCTCGGATGACGATCACTGGTGGCCAGCAGCAGAGCATTGCGAGCAAATGGTCGAGCGGTTAAAGAATCATCAGTTTGCTCATTCGGTGGTGCATTTGCGTTACCCGGATACAGGACATGGGATCCGTTTTCCATACATACCGACTACCCGAACACAGCTCAATGGTGGTACGCCCAAAAACAACGCCTACGCATCCGAGCACTCTTGGCGTGAGGTTCTTCAGTTTTTGGAACGGACTTTTCCAGAGTAAAAAACAGGGAAAGCCTACTTGCATGACGAAGTAGGCTTTACGATCTATCATTATAGAAAGGATGTATAGCCCTATGGACTGCTTATTTTGCAAAATTGTAAACGGAGACATTCCTTCTAAAAAAGTGTATGAGGACGAGCATGTATTGGCCTTCCACGACATTAATCCTGTCGCCCCTGTTCACGTCCTGATGATTCCGAAAAAGCATATTCAATCCGTTCTGGCTATCGAGCCTGAGGATAAGGAGCTGATCGGTCACCTCCATCTATCGCTGCAAAAAGTGGCAGAAACAATGGGCGTGAACGAGGATGGCTTCCGTATCGTAACCAACATTGGCAAGCATGGGCAACAAACCGTCTTCCATCTGCACTACCACCTCATTGGAGGCCGACAATTGGAGTGGCAGTTCTAATCAATAGCGGCTACTGCTCTTCGTGAGAGGCAATGTGGCGGGCGATACCTTCACCATGAAACCTTCCATTTTCGATAAAAATGGCGTTCGCGTGACGGCCCGCCGCAATGACTCCCGCGATATAGAGTCCTGGGATGTTCGTCTCCATTGTCTCAGGATGATGTGCTGGGATTCCCGTTTCCTCGTCAATCATAACCCCTAACGAATGAAGGAAGGTACGATCCGGACGGTATCCAATCAAAGAAAATACATGGTCATTGGCAATCGTAATAACTTCCTCGCCCATCCTCACCCTAATGGAACGTTCCTCAATTCTCTCGACTGTTGCACCAAACAGCATGCGGATGCGTCCTTTTTTGATCAGACTCTCAAAAACAGGTCTTGTCCATGCCTTGACCTTGTCAGATAGCTCCGTTCGGCGACAAATCACCGTTACCTCTGCACCTGCCCGTTCCAGCTCCATCGCCGCATCTACGGCAGAGTTATTCCCCCCTACTACCGCTACTTTCATCCCTGTATACGGATGTGCTTCCTTATAAAAGGACGAAACCTTTGGTAACTCCTCGCCTGGGACCTGTAACCGATTTGGATTGTCAAAATAACCTGTGGCGATCACCAAGTTTTTCGCTTCATACGTATGGGTTTTGGCGAAACGATCCGTAGTCGTAACCTGGAAGCCTTCTGGTGTTTTCTTCGCTTCTGTCACCGTTTCATATACGTTCACGCGCAATTTTTCTCGCGCTGCTACCAGTCGATAGTAATTGAGTGCCTCTTGTCGGGTCGGTTTGTCGTTCGCCGTTGCAAAAGGGACACCCCCGATTTCCAGTAAATCTGGTGTGCTATGAAAAATCATATAGGTCGGGTAGCGATAAATCGAATGGACAAGCGACCCTTTTTCAATAATGATGGGATCAAATCCAGCTCGTTTGCAGGCAATGGCCGCTGCCAGTCCACAAGGCCCACCGCCCACAATCAGTACGTCTTCCATTTCTCTCCGCCTCGCTTCACTCTCTCTATTTTTATTCCTCCATCATATCATATCGCATCTCCTGAAAAAGAGTTCGGGCACCCCTGCTAGGTTTCTACCAAAATCTGACCAATGAAACAATGGTTCTCCCTCCTTATACTGGATGTATGATGAAAAAACAAAAGATACATATGTGGTTAGTCTCCTTGGCTTTTCTGGTGTACGGTCTCTCTTTTGCCATCGGAGTCTCTGCATCCACAGCCTCGACGAAAAATTTAAAAGATATCGCAAACAGCTATGCGATAGAGCAAATCCGTTCGCTACAGGCGGCAGGTGTCATCTCCGGCGATGAAAACGGGTACTTTCACCCAACTCGCCCGGTGACGCGTGCTGAGTTTGTCGCGATGCTCACACGAACGCTCGGTATGAAACCGGTGGTCAGTAACGTCGCAGCCTACTTGGATGTTCCGAAAAACTCTTGGGCATACGGGTACGTACAAGCTGCTGCTGGACTTCGCATCGCGAATGGCATCGATCCTACTTCTTTTGCTCCGAACCAGACGATCTCTCGCGAAGAGGCCGCTGCATTTCTCGTACGCGCACTGGAACAAAGCATTTCGTCTTCTTACCAGTTGTCCGTGAAGGATGCCAATGCGATTTCGAGCTGGGCACGCCCCTCAGTCAGCCACGCCATACAGAAAAATTGGTTGGTTGGCTACAATGGCTACTTCCGCCCGACTCAAGCACTATCGAGAGAAGAAACCGCTGTTATTTTGTATCGAATTCAGGAGAATCTAAAGAAGCAAAACGTTACAACAAAGCCGCTTGTCTCTCTCGGATGGCAATACCAATCCACGACAGAGGAGTTCATCGCACAAGTCAAGAATAGCGGAGTCAATACACTATCTCCACGTTGGTACTTCCTGCAAAAAGACGGAACGATTAGCGACTCTACGGATACTTCCCTTGTCCAATGGGCACATGCAAATGGCAAGCAGGTGTGGCCGCTTTTCGGGAATAAATTTGATCCTGATGCTACTCACGCCATGCTGTCCGATCCCAATAAACGAAAAGCAGCCGTGCAAAAGCTTTCTTCGTTCATTGACCAATACCACCTAAATGGGATTAACATCGATTTTGAAGGGTTCTCCCCTGCGGATCGCAACAACTTCACCTTGTTTATTCAGGAGCTCGCGACTGCTCTTCACGCAAAAGGCACTGTCCTATCTGTAGATATTCCGCCTGATGGTGATTCAGACTGGAGCGATCCTTTCGATTTTGCCAAATTAGCAAAGTATGCGGATTATTTGGTAGTCATGGCCTATGAAGAGCATTGGGTAGGTGGGTCAGAAGCAGGCTCCGTAGCATCCTTGCCTTGGTTTACGAAAGTCATTACCGATCTGCTTGACGAGGTTCCGACCCAAAAGCTGATCGTCGGAATGCCTCTTTACACACGCGACTGGTACCAATCGAATGGAACATTGAAGTCAGCAGATATCAGCATCCCTGAGTCTTACCAGTTGCTCTCGCAATACAGAGCAAAAACAGTGTGGGACGATAAAGCTGGACAATACCGTTCGACGTATCAAAAGCAAGGCGTCACGCACACAATTTGGCTGGAAGAAAGCCGTTCAATTGGGCTCAAGGCTCAGGCCAGTCTGCAATGGCAAGTGGGTGGGCTGGCGTACTGGTACGTTGGCTCTGAATCAACGGATATGTGGGCAGCCATTGCCAATTCGATTACCCTTAAACATGCACGTGAAAAACTGTAAGACTCATGAAAAGAAGCGCCCGCGTCCGGCTATAGCCGTGGCAGAGGCGCTTCTTTTTGTTGTGCTAGGCAATTCTCAATAAGTCCCGGATGAGCCCGCTCCGCCAGGATGCTTGGGCGGTTCGACGACTTCGTCCTTTGACGCTTTTCGGGTCTCAAATAAATCGGTGCTTCCTGCTGCGTGCGTCCCCAGCACTTTCAGTTCTTTATTTTCTACTTCCTGATTGTTTTGTTCAGTCAATATGATCCCTCCCGAATGCAAGTTAGCTGTAGTTTGTCTCCTTTTAACGATTATTAGACAGTCATTGGTGTTTGCATGGGAATGCCCTCCTTTCTTCATACTGAAAAGGAGCAGAAGGAGGAAAGGTTCTTGCCAGATATTTTGATGAGCCCTGAATTAAAAAGAAAAACAGACGAAGCTATCCAAGGTCTCAAATTCACGAAAAATTTCCGTTCTGCAACAGCCGAGGAATGGTATCTGTTTTTGCCGGGATATCGAGATCCGCAGACAGAAGGGGCTTGCGGGAAAGTATTCATTCATTACGACCTGTTTGGAAATCGGGATGTGTTCATCAACACCACCGTGATTTTCGATGACCCAAAACTGCATGACCCTACTCTGCATCCGCTCGTCTACGCAGTGGTCGATGAGACCGTCAATCGTTTGGTTGGCTATGCAAATACGTTACTTTCGGTACATGCAGGCTTCAATTCATACTCAGCGGAATACGTGAGTTAGCACCCCTTCGCCTAATGCCCACGAGCAAGGGCTCGCCATTACACACGAACAAGTCAGCGACAATCCTTTCTCCATTTTTTCCTGAATATCCATTGATTCTATACAAACACTATCAAAGGTTGACAGTAACCCAATTCGATTACAGGAGGCTATTATGCAACGATTTGCTGCTCATGAGTTTTTAGAAACACAAGAAGCACTCCGCTCCAAACACGCCGCGATTGAAATGCACGGAGTACTTGCCGAGATGGCACAAGACCCGCAATTAACAGGTATCATTAACAGACATCAGCAAATGATCATGAACGCTTACCAGCAAGGGATTAGCCTTTTGCAGGGAAAAGGCTTCAACATTGCACCAGCTCCTATTCAATTGCGTGTAGCACAACCTACAGCAGTAGGTCTTAATAACCCGCAGATGGCTGCTCCCAACCCACACCCAACCCGCTTGTCAGATATGACGATTGCTACCCTGATGCTGAACTGGCATAAATCGGGTTCGGCAATTGGCATGCTCTGGGCAGCTGAGTGCGTAGATCCAGGTATCCGGCAATATCATGTAAATGGCGCTAATGCATGCCAGCAAATGGCTTATGAAACCTGGCAATACATGAATGCCAAAGGCTACTACCAAGCTCCACAGCTTGCCGATCACACAATGAACACGATGATTAATGCCTACCAGCCGCAACAACAAATGCTCCTGTAAGCCTCAATAACCGTCCTTGTTTGGACGGTTTTCCCTTTGTGTGTGTACGAGAAAAACCTCCCGGATTCCGGAAGGTTTTGTTTGTTTCATGGTGTCAGCTCTCTCGAACCGTCTCGCTATTATTCGACCAGCCCCAGCTT
The DNA here is from genome assembly GCF_013284275.1 of Brevibacillus sp. HB2.2. Taxonomy (NCBI): domain Bacteria; kingdom Bacillati; phylum Bacillota; class Bacilli; order Caryophanales; family Paenibacillaceae; genus Brevibacillus; species Brevibacillus sp. HB2.2. Next base: position 20,090 of record NZ_JABSUV010000046.1, on the reverse strand, counting down.
TCTATTGGTCGTTCTTCATTACTACTGTCTTTGTTGTCCTGTATATTTGGGATGACTTGTCCTTCTTCGTCATGCTTCGAATGGTTGTCCTGCAAGTTTTTTGGTAAATCCATGATTTTCCCCCTCTCTTTTCATAATATGCCCAGAGAACAGGAAAGGCATTCAAAAGTCTGATAGCGTGCATGTGAACGGACAAACAAAAAATGGCCACCTCTCTCGCATCACGGCACAAGAAGAAGTGGCACATTTTCCTTTTCTCTATTCGTTTATCCGACTTGCTGGAGCAGCTTTCCCCGCAGTTTTGCGAGCATGTCCTCGGTCATTTTGTCCAAGTCGTACTCGGCTTTGAAGCCCCACTCTTGCATGGCAGCCGTAGCATCAATGGAGTTTGGCCAGCTATCGGCAATCGCCTGACGCACAGGGTCGACTTCATAAGAGAGCGTAAACTCAGGGATGTGTTTACGGATCGCTGCTGCTACATCTTCTGGCTCAATGCTCATCGCAGTCACGTTGAACGCGTTGCGATGGATGAGCTTGGAGGCATCTGCTTCCATCAGGGAAACAATCGCATTCAACGCATCAGGCATATACATCATATCCATGTACGTGCCTTTACCGATGTAGGACGTATACGCTCCATGCTGGATCGCCTTGTAGTAAATATCTACTGCATAGTCAGTCGTACCACCACCCGGAGGCGCTACATACGAGATCAGACCTGGGAAGCGCACGCCGCGCGTATCTACCCCAAATTTTTGATAATAGTAATCGCAGAGTAGCTCACCGGAAACTTTATTTACACCATACATGGTCGTAGGGCGTTGAATCGTGTCCTGCGGTGTGTTGTCCTTCGGTGTAGTCGGACCAAATGCACCAATCGAGCTCGGTGTAAAGAACTGGCAGTTTAACTCACGTGCTGCTTCCAACGCGTTTACCAGCCCGCCCATGTTCAGGTTCCATGCCAAGAGTGGCTTTGCTTCTGCTGTTGCAGACAACAGCGCAGCCAAATGCATGATCGTATCCACGCCATGTTTCTTTGCCAGCTCAAACATCCGGTTTCCGTCTGTGACATCAAGAACTTCGAAGGGTCCAGATTGCACCACAGGATCTTCTTCGTTTTTCCGGATATCTGTAGCGATGACTTGATCCGCTCCGTAAATATCGCGTAGTTTCATGATGAGCTCGGAACCAATTTGTCCTAACGCCCCGGTTACCAGAATTTTTTTCATTTCAGGATCCCCATTTCTTTCCCAACTTTTTCGTAGATGCTAAGGGCACGATCCAGCATTTCCTTGCTATGCGCCGCTGTTGGCATATTCCGTACACGGCCGGTTCCTTTTGGTACAGTCGGGAACACGATCGCTTTCGCGTACACGCCCTCTTCATACAGTCGCTTGCTGAATTCTTGAGTTTGCTGTTCGTCTCCGATAATGCAAGGAGTGATAGGCGTTTCGCTCTCCCCGATATTGAAGCCAAGTTCTTTCAAGCCTTTTTTCAGGTAATGTCCGTTATCCCACAGCTTGTCGTGCAGCTCGGTGCTGTTCATCAAAATATCGATCGCAGCAATGGAAGCAGCCACATCCGCTGGCGTCAGCGAAGTCGAGAACAGGAAAGGTCTGCTGCGTACTTTGAGCCAGTCGATGAGCTCTTGGCGTCCCGCTACATAACCGCCGACTACCCCGATTGCTTTGGAAAGCGTGCCGATTTGGAAGTCGATTTTATCAGACAGGCCAAAATGTTTAACTGTTCCTGCCCCTTTGCCGAGAACACCAGAGCCGTGGGCATCGTCTACATACGTAATCAAGTCAAATTCTTCGGCTACCTCGACGATTTCCGGCAGCTTGGCAACATCGCCATCCATTGAAAATACGCCGTCAGTAATGACCATCAGTTTTTTATATTTGCCGGATTCTTTTGCTTCCTTCGCTTTCGCACGCAGGTCATCGATATCGGAGTGGTTCACACGGATAATTTGTGCACGAGACAGGCGGCATCCATCAATAATGGAAGCGTGGTTCAATTCGTCAGAAAGAATCGCATCGTCCTTGTCCATGACTGCAGAGATCGCAGCCATGTTGCAGTTAAAGCCAGATTGGTAAGCGATTGCAGCTTCCGTATGCTTGAAGGCAGCGAGCTTTTCTTCCAGCTTCACATGCAAGTCCAAGGTTCCGTTAATCGTACGAACAGCCCCTGCACCTACGCCGTATTTGCTTGCTGCTGCAATCGCAGCGTCCACAAGGCGTTGATCAGTAGCCAAGCCCAGATAGTTATTGGAGGAGAGATTGATCAGTTCTTTTCCTGCAATCGTAATGACAGGACCATTTGCGCTTTGCAATGGATCAATGACGTTGTACAGTCCCTTGCTCTTCAAATCTGCCAGATTTTCATGTAAAAAATGTTCAAGTGTTTTGCTCGCCAACGAGAATCCCTCCATATATTCAGCCATCGATTAGTAACTTCCACAAAAACAATTGTTCACACTGTATGGACATATCATTTTGATAAAATTCGCATAAAATCAACTTAATCTAAAGACATTTTACCACCATTTACTTAAAACGTCCACATCACAAAGACATATTGTTAACGCTTTCAATCATTTTCCTTTTGATATTGCCATCTCTCCTACTTTCTCCTTTTGTCGTAAATCGTAGACTCCTGAAAATGAAAAAACCACTCTCTTGCTTCATGAGCAGATCGTGGCCTTTTCCTCATTTTTTTGCCTTTTGTGATTTTAAGATACCGGGCTTGTTGTCTATCGTACGCACAAAACCGTTCGTTTCGAAGCGATGCGTCATCAAGGACTCTACTGGTCTGCCATTTTGAAAATGCTCTTCCACCAACTTCTGTGCATCTTCTGGCGTCACGTTTTCATACCAGATTCCCTCGGGGTACACGATCATCACGCATGCATCCTCACAGCGTCCGTTGCAACGCGTGCGGGTTGTATGTACATAGTCATCCAAACCTGCTTCGGTAATCGCTTCGCGTATCGCTACCGTAACCTCTTCGCCACCCTTGCGCATACAGCTTCCACCATTGCAAATCAGCACATGATGTCTCGTCTGAGATAAGTCCCATGTTGCCACTATAAATCCACTCCGTTCTTGTCCAACATCGATCCACACTCCCCATCATGACGGTTTCTTGTTCAATTTGCAATTCCCAGAACGTTTGGTTTTTGATAGAATATATGTTCGTATACGATTACAAATAGATGTTGGTGGTGAAAGCATGTCCGTTACCAAACAGCGCGATGCCTTGCAGCTTTTACAAACAGTGGGCTCCTACCCGTGGTATGTCGAAAAGTTTATTGAGCATAAAAAATCCAAAAAGAACTCACCCTCCACCTTGCTTGGATACCTACGCGATTTCTCCTTTTTCTTTCGCTGGATGATGACAGAAGGTTTGAGTACCGCGACGGATATGAAGGACATTCCGTTAAGCGATTTGAATGATTTGAAGAAGGAAACCGTAGAAAGCTACATATTATACTTGCAGGAGTCGCATCTATATGAGCGATCCGCCTTGCTCTCGAACCCTACCAAAAGCGCGAAGAAAGAGTACAGTGACCGCACGATCAGCAGAAAAATATCGAGCCTGAAATCGCTTTTTCATTACTTGTCTGCCCTCGCTGAGGATGAAAATGGGGAATCGTATTTGACGCGGAATGTACTCGCCAAAATCGAGCTGGAGATCACGGAGCTGACTCCCCTCGCACGCGCCCACGCCATTCGGGCAAAAATCCTGATAGACGACGAAATCTATCAGTTCGTTGATTTTGTCTACAACGGATATTTGGCTCATTGCGATACGGAAAAAAAGAAGCAGTATCACATGCAAAACCGCGACCGGGATACTGCCTTGATCGCGATGATTCTCTCTGGCGGCTTCCGTGTGTCAGAGATCGTCAGTCTCGATCTATCCGACATTATTATGGAAAAAAACCAGTTGAAATTGATTCGCAAAGGAAGGAAAGAGGACGCTCCTTTTTTCAGTGACTGGGGTAAGGAGTACTTAGGCAAATACTTGCAGCTGCGTGACAAATACAATCCCGAACCGCAAGAGGACGCTGTTTTTCTCGCTGTCTCCCCTGCCAATCCGAATGGGCATCGCATTGAAGTGCGGTCTGTCCAAAAGCTGGTCAAAAAGTACGCGAAAGCATTCGGCATTCCCGATTTGTCTGTCCATAAGCTTCGTCACAGCTTTGCTACCCAGTTTCTCCGGTTGAACCCTGACCCCCATCAGCTCCAAGCACAGCTGGGACACTCCAAAATCGAAACGACCATGCAGTATGCGCATGTATTGGAAGATGCTTTGGGCAAGGCTGTGAACCGAACGACGTAAGAAGCGCTCAGCATCCCCGCCACTGTTCCACCATCAGGCAACCGGCCATGTCAAATGCATGCTTCTTCTGTTCCATAGCAAAAATCCCCTGCCATCCAGACAGGGGATTCCATCACATTCGTTTATTTCGCTGCGCGTTTGGCAGGAGGAACAACGGATATATGCTCGTTCTTAGCCAATGTACTTTCCTTTTGATCGATTACTGCCAATTCGTTCATCCGATTCAGCACAACCACCTGCCGTTCTTTGGCTCGGTCCCAGTTCTTTACCGGTGAGTAACGCTCTGGTCCTTTCGGCAAAGAAGCCAGCATGGCCGCTTCTCCCAATGTAACCGCTCGATTTCCTGTTTCATTTGCTTTTTTTCCGAAGTAAAAGGGAACAGCCTCGCCAATTCCGTATTTTCCGTGCCCGAAATAAATGACGTTGAGGTACATTTCGAGCAGCTCTTTTTTGCTGTATCGCTGCTCTAATTGTAAAGCGATCGCGACTTCCTTCACTTTTCTAGTCATCGTTTTGTCGTTCGTCAGAAACAGATTCCGCGCTAACTGCATGGTGATTGTACTACCGCCCTGCACGTAGGCACCTTCCTTGACATCGACCCAGATCGCTCGGCTCAATCCAATCGGGTCCACTCCTGGATGCTGCATAAACCGATGATCCTCTATTGCAACGAATGCCTTCCACACATAATCAGGCATTTCGTCCAGCTTTACATAACTGTTGGATTGCTGTACAGCAGCCAGCTTTTTTTCATCTATCCATATATTCCCTGTCCACGCAAGCACGATCGGCGCCAAGATGGCTGCCATCATGATCACGAGAAAACTGATACGCAGTCGTTTTTTCCAACGAACACCGAGTTTCTTAATCGTGGGCATGCTCGCCGCTTCATACAAGTCGGTGTTTCTTCCTAATGGGATTGGAAGGTGGTTCATGCTGCATTCCCCCTTGCCTTGCTTCTACTCACATTGTAGGGGATGCACACATTACGTCCCATCGAATCCACTTACAACAATCTTACAATTTCGTAAGACAAACGATTATCTACAAATGCTGATTTTGCTGTGCCTCCTGCTGCCGCAGCTCGATCCGTCTGATTTTACCGGAGGTCGTTTTCGGCAGTTCTTGTACAAATTCGATTTTGCGCGGGTATTTATACGGCGCAGTTAATTGCTTGACATGGTTTTGCAATTCCACGATCAACTCTTCGGATGGCTCATTCCCTTTTTTCAGGATGACAAACGCTTTTACCACATGACCACGCTCCGGATCAGGACTGGCAACAGCCGCACATTCCGCTACCGCCGCATGCTTCACCAGCGCATCCTCGACCTCAAACGGACCAATCGTATATCCACCTGAGATGATAATGTCATCGGAACGTCCTTCGAACCAGATGTAGCCATCTTCGTCCATGCGGCCTTGATCACCCGTCACGTACCAGTCGCCGCGAAATGCTCTGGCAGTGCGCCCGGGATCATCCAGATAGCCTTTGAATAGCGCCACCATATGGCGATCAATGGCAATATCGCCTACTTTGCCTACTGGCAGCTCCGCTCCTTCTTCGTCAATAATGGCGATTCTTACAACTGGCGATGGTTTGCCCATTGAACCTGGCCTTGGCTCCATGCCGACAAAGGTACCCACCAGTAAAGTGTTCTCTGTCTGTCCGTATCCATCTCGCACGGTCAACTGGAAGACGCGGCGGAATGTGTCGATCACTTCCCGATTGAGCGGTTCACCAGCCGAACATGCGGAGCGCAGGGCGGACAGCTTGTATTGTTCTAAATCCGTTACTTTTGCCATGATTCTGTACTCGGTTGGCGTCGCACACAAAACAGACACTGGGTAATTTTGCAGAATCGTCAAATAATTTTCTGCAGAGAACTTTCCTTTATAGACAAACGCGGTCGCTCCCAGCCCTAATGTAGAGACAAACGGGCTCCAGATCCACTTGGCCCAACCAGGCCCAGCCGTTGCCCAAACCACATCACCTTCGCGAACGTCCAGCCACTGTGTAGCCGCCACAGCCAAATGCGCAAACGGCCAACCGTGAACATGCATAACCCCTTTTGGTCCCCCAGTCGTCCCTGAAGTATAAGACAGGAAGGCCAGCTCATCCGACTTCGTGTTTACTACCTCAAATTCTGTTTCCTGCCCCTGGAGCAACCCCTCAAGCGAAATCCACCCTTCTTTTTCTTCGCCCGTCGTGATGTAGTGTTGCAGGGTAGAACAGTTGCCTCTCGTCAGATCAACCTCACTCATTGCTCCCGCGAAACTGATCACTGCCTTTACTTTTGCATGATTGATCCGGTACTCGATATCTTTGGAACGCAGCATCTCAGACCCTGGCAAAATCACTGCCCCTAGCTTCAGTAGTGCCAAATAGAGACCGTAAGCCAATGTTCCTCGGGAAACCAGGACGAGTACCCGATCTCCATGCCCGATTCCAATGGACCCTAGTCCATTCGCAATTTTATTTGAATATTGGCGCAAATCCTCGTACGTAAGGATATGCTCCTTGCCTTGCTCATCTAACTCCCAAACCGCACGTCTCTCTGGATGTTTTTTCGACCATTCGTCCACCTGGGCTGCGAAATTATAGTTCACTGGCATGTTTAATTCCATAGCACATCTCCACCTTTTCTAAGATTGATGAATAATAATTCGACATCACTATAATTCTCACCTTTTTCTTTCGACAAAAATGGGACAAAAAAAGGCCAACCTTTTGCATCGGTTGACCTTCCTCCTTTCATCCCTATCACTCTACTGGCTCTATGATCGTCGCAGCCTGCACGGAACGCTGTTTTCTTTTTTCCCTCCACTCTTGAAAGCTGCCGACAATTCCGCTCGGAAAGCAGAGAACGACCAGAATATAGAGCAAGCCAAGGAATATGACCCATCTCTCGAATATCGGGTGAAGCTTTGCCAGCTCAGTCAATCCGTGATGCGCCAGCTCTACGATCCCCGACCCCAAAATAGAGCCAAATAGCGTTCCCAGCCCACCGATCATGCTCATCAAGAGTGCATCTAGTGTCGTTTCAATCGAAAACACTTGGGTGTTTACGAATCGCAGCATGACTGCGTACAAGCCCCCACTAATCGCTGCAACCACTCCAGCGACAATGCTGACGATTACTTTATAATGAAGAATTTGATAGCCTAACGCTTCCGCGCGTTGTTCATTTTGACCGATGGCTTTCAGTACCTTGCCGAGTGGAGAGCGCGTAAACGCCCGCAAGATGACGAACAGCATGACCATTAGGAACAGGCATACATAGTAAAAGGACAAACGATCCCGAAACAGCTCAGGCACCGGGAAGGTGAAGCCATCTCCCCCCATCGTCAGCGAGCGCCATTTCTCTGCCAATACGAATAGCAGCTGCGAAATCGCCAACGTCAGCATCGCATAAAAATGACTTTTCAAGCGCAAGGATAGCATCCCGATTACATAGCTGAGAATCCCAGATAGCACGATGGCTACGAGTACGCCAAGTAAGAAATAGCCGATCGATGCGTCAAAGTTTTTCAGGAATAAAGACACAGAGTACGCACCTATTCCGAAAAACATACAGTGTCCAAATGAGACGATCCCCGTATAGCCGAGCAACAAATCAAAGCTCATCGCAAAAATCGCAAAGATAAAGATTTGGGTGAACAAGATGTACAGGCTTCGCGAGTCTGAAAGAAACGGCAAAACCGCTAAAGACAAAAACACAAAGAGGATAAAACGATGATTCAACAATCCGGATGTAGCCAACGCATGATCACCCCTTCGCTCCAAACAGGCCGGATGGTTTGATAAGCAGCACTGCCAGCATCAGCAGCATGTTCACTGCCAGTGAAAGCTCTGGAACGAAGTAAGCCATAAACGAGCCGAGCACCCCTACTAAAAGCGCCGCAATCATAGAGCCTTGAACGCTTCCCATTCCACCGACAATGACGACGATGAATGCCAGAATCGCATACTGCATACCCATTTCCGCAAAAATTACCCCCGAATACGGGGCTAGCAGACTTCCTCCCAGCGCAGCCATGCCTGCCCCCAGCAAAAAGACGAAAGTAAACACTTGTTTAATATTGATGCCGAGTGCCTGCACCATTTCCTTATCGATAACGCCCGCTCGGACGATCAAGCCTAGTCTTGTTCTCGTCAATAGCAGGTGCAACCCGACGTACACAGCTATTCCCACTGCGATGACAAACAAGCGATACGTAATTAGTATGATGTCGCCAAGCTCGATGCTCCCTTGCAAATAATCTGGTAATCCTGCCCGTATGGGATTGGGGCTCCAAAACACCTTGAGTAATTCACTGATCACGAGCATTCCGCCCAATGTCACGAGCAGTTGCTGAATATGATCACCGTACACGGGACGGATCAGTATGCGCTCTAGCACGAAACCGAGTAGCATCCCTATGACAGCAGCACCTACGATGGCCAGAAAAAAGCTATCCGTTAATCCGAAAAGCCATACACCAGCAAAGGCCCCCCAGGCAAACAATCCACCGTGGGCAAAGTTCAACACACTCATTAAGCCAAAGATCAACGTGAGCCCGGAAGCGAGCAAGAAAATGAGTGTGCCTGTCGCCAGTCCATTTACAAGCAAATTTATCGCGACATCCATTTCATCCTCCCCCTCCCTGTCATACGCTCATGCAATACCCAAATATTTTTGTCGCGTATCTGCATCATCCTTCAACTCCTGCATCGCGCCACTGCGGACAATTTTCCCTTCATCCATCAAGTAGTACTGCTCGCCAATCATGCTTGCCATCATAAAGTTTTGTTCAACTAATAGCACGGTCGTTTTCTCTTTCATCGATTCGATGTGGAGCATGAGCTTTTCAACCATGATGGGTGCAAGCCCCTTGCTCGGTTCGTCTATTAACAAGAGTCCGTTGCTGTTCACGTAAGCTCGTGCAATCGCAAGCATTTGTTTTTGACCACCGCTTAAGTGCCCACTTTTCTTTTTCCAGTAGTGATGCAGGTCTGGAAAAAGATCGAGCATCCACGCGAGCTTTTCTTTTTGTTCGTCGTCATTTTTTTGCATGGCGAGCCGGAACGTCTCTTCTACGGTAAAATCATGAAAAATCCCTTGATTCTCGGGCACATAGCCAATCCCTTTACGTGCGATGGAGTAGGTCGGCAAATGTCCGATTTCTTCTCCTCGATAGCGAATTTGCCCATGACGAATCGGTGCAAGCCCCATGATGGAACGAAGCGTCGTTGTTTTGCCAGCGCCGTTTCGACCAAACAGGACAGTAATACTACCTGCTTGCACAGAGAGCGAGACACCCTGCAAGATGTGAAACTGGTCGAGGTACGTTTCAATCTGGTCAAGTTGCAGCATCATGCTTATACAACCCTCCCAAGTAGGCAGATTGCACCTGTTCATTTCGCATCATGTCAGTCGGGGTTCCCTCAGCCAATAGCTCTCCATGAAACAGAACGACCATGTGATCGGAGAGTGATTTGACCATGTCCATCTTGTGTTCGATGAGGATGATCGTGCACGAATTGCTTTCCTTTATGGATTCGATCACCCTCAATACAGCCGGGACTTCCTCCAACGAAATCCCCGCCGTCGGTTCGTCGAGTAAAAGAACATCCGGACGCAATCCAAGTAGCATGGCCAGCTCCAGCTTTCGTTTCTCCCCATGCGCCAGTAAGCTTGCCAGCACATCCGCCTTTTTCTCCAGCAATACCAGATGCAGCAATCGTTCAACTTCCTCAGCCTGTCGCATCTGATCTGCCTGGGAAATCCATAGACGAAACCGAACTCCCTGTGAAGCCTGCACGGCTAATCGAATATTTTCCCGTACCGTTAGCTTGGGAAATAAGTTTGTCAATTGAAACGACCTGCCAATCCCCATTCTCACTCGTGCTGCTGGTGGCAAATGTGTAATCTCTTGTCCCTTGTACTTGATTGTTCCTTGCGAGGGAGTAAGCTGTCCGCTTAGCAAGTTAAACAGCGTCGTCTTTCCAGCTCCATTCGGTCCTATGATCGAAGTAAATCGCTGCTTCGGTATGCGTAGCGATACTTTGTTTATGACTGTTTGCTCCCCGAATGCTACGCTTACGTCAACCGTTTCCAACAAGTAACTCATCACACACCTCCTCTACTTCTGGTTCCTGACAGGTGGTGCTGTCTCTTCCATCGTCATCTCCCGAACGAGCACAGGGACCGGATGATCGACTCCGTCTTTTTTCTCTAGCTTGATTGCGTATAATGTTTGCAGTGCCTGATGGTCCTCCACCCGGAACTGCATCTGGCCCTTCGGCGAATCAAAGGTCATGCCTTCCATCGCAGCAATCAACTTCTCCGAATCTGTATCGGCGTTCGTCTTTTTCAGTGCTTCCACAATCGCTACGGCTGCCGTCATCCCGCCTGCCGTAAATAAATCTGGAATCTCGCCTTGAAAACGCTTCTTGTGCTCATCGATGAGCCAGTCGTTCATTTTCGTTTTGGGGAGCGAATGGTAATACACCGAGAAGCCTTCCATCCCGATCATTGCCTCCATCGTTTTCAATGCAGCGATATCAGGTGCTCCCGTAGACACCTTGATGCCTTTTTGCTGAACCTGCATATCTTGCAGCTGTTTCCATGGGGAGTTCGAGCCTGCCCACGTGATGAACACATATTCGGGTTTGGCGCTCATGATTTTTTGGATGTTGGCTGTAAAATCAGTCGTGCTCGTGTCCACGTATTGCTCTTCGATAATGTCAGCCCCTAATTTTTCAGCGGCGGTCTTAAAGGCTTCGATCCCTTCTCGACCGTAGGTGCTGTCTTGAGCCATCGTCGCGATCTTCGTTCCTTTAGAAGCAATGGCCGCAGCGCCTGCTACTGCGTCCTGTGAAGAATTTCGACCTGTGCGAAAAATGTATTTGTTCCAGTTTTTCCCGGTGATACTATCTGCTACTGCTGGCTCTACGACCATGATTTTTTTGTACTCCTCTGCCAGAGGAAGGACAGCTAGCGTATCGCCCGAACTCGAGGAGCCTACGAGAAAATCTACCTTGTCGGTTTCCAGGAGCTTCGTTGCTTTTTGAACGGCGACATCCGGCTTCGTCTCCGTATCCTCCACGACAAACTCGATCTTTTTGCCACCGATCTCTCGCTTGCCTTCTGTTGCATAATCGAGCCCGAGCTCAAAACCTCTTGCCGTCTGCTTGCCGTAGCTTTCCAATGGGCCTGTGAGCGAAGCAAGTACACCTACCTTGATCGTATTGCCGCCACCAGATGAAGCGCTTTCATTTTGGCTGCAGCCAGCAACAAGCACGACAGACATTGCTAGCGGGAGCAACATGTTCCATCCTCTTTTTTTCACGCCCGTTCCTCCTCGAGTGTCATCATGTTCATTACGATTCGGCTAACCATTCCAGTACGGTTGCAGCCCACGTATATCCAGTACCAGCACTGACAGCTACGACAATATCCCCTGGGGAAAGACGTCCCTCTTGCTGTGCGACATGCAGTCCAATACACGGGTCGAGTGCAGACAAATGCCCGTAATGATCGAGATAGACGGCCTGCTCCTCGCTCAGTTGCAAACGTTCCAATAGTTCCAAGAACATCGAACGCTTTGTGTGCAAAGGAAGCAGCAGCTTCAAATCACGCAAGGAACGATTACTTTTTGCCAATGCCTGCTCTACCACATGAACAAAGTTTGGTATCGAGATGGGGTCAAGTCGCTCTTTCATATCGCTCGGATTCGGCACATCGATGTAATGAAGTCTGTTTTCCACCGTTTCATGACTAGGTTGGTGCCTCGAGCCGCCTGCGGGTACCCTTACATCATCATGAAAAGAACCATCGGTGATGACACAGCTGTGGAGAATTCTGCTCTTAGTAGCTCCACGTTTTACGAGAGCCGCTGTCCCCCCATCTGCAAAATTAAACATGAAGCGTGAGCGAGGATTGTCGTAATCGACGATTTGTGATTCTTTACAGCCAGCAACCAGCAAGATGTTTTCAATGGATGCATCTGCCGTCAGCATATCTTTGGCAACCTTCAAGGCGATTGGAAAACACGAGCTGACGTTCATCATCTCGAAACCGTATGCGTTTGTCGCTTTTAGTTCGTATGTAATCTTCGGTGCGCTAGACCATACATAGTAATCTTTGTGCGGGCTGCCAAAGTAAATAATTACGTCAATCTCAGATGGATCGATCACCGAGCCGGTCAGCTGTTGGGCAGCAAGCACAGCGAGGTCTGATGCATGAAGGGTGTCATCTGCGACATGCTTTTGGTAAAGACCGAATTTTTCGATAATGACTCGCGTGGGGATTCCTGTCTTTTCAGCCAAACATTCAGCTGTTTCTACACCTTCAGGAAAAAATACGGACGTCGCTTCCACTCCGATAGTCTGCTCTTGGATCGTATTCGCTTCAAGATGATTCATACTTTCGCTCCTTCCCTCGGTACGAGCATCGTCGCTGTTCCAGTCAGAACTACTTTTCCATGCTGATTCGTGCATTCCGTAAGCAATCGGATGATGCCACGCTCTTCTTGATACTCCAGCACAGTGGCGGCCGCGGTGATCGTGTCTCCGATTAAAACCGGAGCCGTAAACGAAATAGTCTGGTCTTTGTAAATGGAACCGATGCCAGGGAGCTGCATCCCGAGCAATCTGGACAACATGCTCGCCGTCAACAGTCCATGTGAGATACGCTGGCCAAATCGCGTGTCCTTTGCGTACTGTTGGTCAATGTGCACCGGATTATAATCCCCACTCATTCCCGCAAATAGAACGATATCTGTTTCCGTAATCGTTCTGCTAAAAGATGCTTGCTCCCCTATTGCAAATCTCGCCATGTAATCACCTCATTGTGTAATGGAATCTGTTTTCAATCTGGTCAATGCTTGCTTGACAATTTTCCCTGTCGCATTGCGTGGCAGCTCAGTTAAAAACACGAATGACTTCGGGATTTTATACTTCGCCAGTCTTTGCTCACAGTGTTCTTTGATGTGTGCTTCCGTGATGACTGCACCTGATTTGGGCACGATAAACGCCTTCGCGACCTCTCCCCATTTTTCATCGGGTACACCGACGACTGCGGCTTCCTGAACACCATCCAGCTCGCCGATGACCTGTTCCAGCTCCAACGGATAAATGTTCTCCCCGCCTGAGATAATCATGTCTTTGCGTCTTCCTACGATATAAGCGAACCCTTCTTCATCAAAACGTGCCAAATCCCCTGTGTACAACCACCCATCGCGGATGGTCTTGGCTGTTTCTTCTGGTCTGTTCCAGTATTCCTTCATCACATTCGGGCCTTTGACAAGCAATTCTCCGATTTCGCCCTGACCAACGTCTTTTCCGTCATCCGAGATCAGGCGGACTTCACAAAACATGACGGGCTTTCCGATTGAGCCGGCTTTTCTTCTCGCATCTTCCTTCGCGATCATAAACACGGTGGGGGATGTTTCTGTTAGGCCGTATCCTTGTCCAAAAGGGAGGCCTCGCTCCTGAAAATGCTGGATGAGTTCCATGGGGCATGGAGCGCCGCCGTTGTAAAACCAACGGACGGAATCAAATGATGTGGTCGCAAATAAAGGGCTTTGACGAATGGCTTCATGGATGGCGGGCACACCCATCACGATGGTGACTCGGTGCGTTTCGATTAGTTGAATCGCTTTATCAGGGTCGAACTTCCCGGCAACAACGACGCGTCCGCCAGCAAGCCATGTAGGGAAGGCAAACAGTCCGATTCCCCCGATATGAAAGAGTGGCAATAAGACAATCGAGCAGTCTTCTGAGGTGAGATCAAGCGCGGCTACATTGTGTACGGAGTTCCAAAACATGTTTTCTTGGGTGAGCACTGCTCCCTTAGGCTTTCCTGTCGTTCCTGATGTATAGCAAATGATGTATGGATCATCTCCACTGCCGTCATCTGCGTCGATCCTACTGTGCTGGGATGACTCACTCGGGCCATCCTGGCTCCATGGAAGTTCTCCTGGTTCCAGCCATATCCTGTGCGCAACACTGGCCTTCGCCTTGATCAACTCGATGGTAGCGGCGAACTCTGGCTGGGCACATAACACGCGAATACCACTATCCTCAAACTGATAGTCTAATTCTGCTGGGGTCAAGCGGATATTAAAGGGGACGGCTATCGCACCGAGTTTGGCGATGGCAAACAACAGAAGCACATACTCCAAACTGTTTTGGGACAAAATGCCGATCCGATCCCCCTTTTTGACCTGTAGCTCATGTCGTAAATAGTCGGCAACACGTTGGATCTGCTCATTCATTTGCTGATACGTGAGTGATTGCTCGTTGGCAATCACTGCGATCCGCGTCGGAGTGATTCGAGCTCGCTTTTCAATCCAATAAGCAATTCCGTGCATGAACTCTACTCCTTTGCCTATAAAATGGATTGGTTACGTCTTGGCAGCAATCCCTTTCATAATCATCGACATGGCTGTATCTACCACCTCTTCCGGTACGTCTTCATTTTCCCAGTAAACCCAACGCATCCCGATGAATTGTCCGATCGACATGAGACAATAAGCCAACGTCTCATGATCCATCTCTCGAAACGCACCATCATTCATGGCGTTCTTCAAACTTCGTACGTATCCCGCTGCCAGTTTGGCGTAATACCAGCGATACAGCTCCTGGTCGACGAGCGCAGCCTGTTGAATAATGCTGTACATGTTGCGATGATGTTTGATCCAACGAAAAAAGGCCAGAAATCCTAGGCGCAAATTCTCTTCCTGCGTGGTTGCTCCCATGATCGCTTCTTTGATCGTGGAACGCAGCTCTCTACTCAGCTGCCTGATCAATTCATCATAAATCGCTTTCTTCGACTCGAAATAATTGTAAAACGTTCCTTGGGACACCTGTGCATGCTGCGTAATCAAGACGATAGATGCATCATAATAACCCAGCTCGCCAAACACATGCTCTGCGGCATCCAGTATTTTTTTGCGAGTTTCCTGTCCTTTCTTGGTTAAAACAGGGGTAGGTAGACTATTTTCTGACACCTGAATCACCTCTCAGTTTTTATTATATGTATATTTCTGAATATTACAACACCTTTCTTGTTCCCTATTGGCAAAAATTGACGCGAAACGATCTGTGCGAACAAGCGTCATATATAATACAAAAGCTCCCATGCAAATGCACGAGAGCTGAAATGGATTGGATGCTTAAATGACGCGCTTGATTTTCACGGTGCGCTTTTCCCAGTTCGTTCCATCATACTTGGAATAAGTCACACCAGGACTGCCGTACGTGTGCAGGATTTTTCCATCCCCTGCATAAATGGCTACGTGTGTAATCCGATCAGAAGTACTGTTTACAGATGCCTTCATGAAGATCAGATCACCTTTTTGCAGATTGCTCTTGGAAACAGATTTCCCTACAGTAGATTGCTGGCGGGAGTCGCGCGGCAGTGTAATGCCCGCTTCTTTAAACACGCGCTGTGTAAAGGAAGAGCAATCGAATGTTTTAGTCGTACTGCTGCTGGAGCCGTATTTGTAATTGGTGCCCATATACTTTTCGCCATTTTTAATGACTTGATCGGCAACAGTGCTTGCCGGCTTTTCTGGCTTGCTTGGCGTATTGTCTGAGGAATTGCTCTCAATAACACGACGAGCCCCTACAAATTTGTCACTGTACTCCGAATATGTTTTGACAACTACCTCGTCTTCCCCTTTCGAAGAATAAACGAATTGATCACTGCCTATGTATATTCCCATAAAAGTTGGGCTGCCGCTTCCGCTAGAGGCGAAGAACACCAAATCTCCTGGCGTTACGCTTTTTTCGGATACTTTCGTCCCAGTCTTGTACAGGCTAGAGATTGTGCTCCCGATGGAAATCCCTACTTGTTTGTACGCATACGTAGCCAGCTCTGCTGATCCGAATTGCTTCGGTCCCTTTGCTTTGTACTCGTAATCCTTCCCGATCAAAGAAGTAGCAATATTTGCAACCTCTGATTGTTTTGAATCTTGTGTCTTAGCGGCCACTACTCCAACTTGACCACCCATTAACAGGGACGTACTCAGCAGGACTGCTACTGTTGACCTCATTACCCAATCTCGTTTCGTCACTTTCTTTTCCTCCTTGTCATGTTGTGGCACCCGTCTTGGGTACATGGACAGAATAGCGCAGGAGGAAACAGGAGGATAAGACCGTAAAATTTTCCAATGATGGAATTGGTAGCATGGGACTAGTCAGAAAACAAGGTGTAACGTAGGCGGTTGCTACTCCTTAGTTCCATAGAACCATAAAGGTTACAAAACGGTATCAAAGATGATTTTCGCAGCAAAAACCCGCTCTATTGCTGGCCCGATCCCCAAATAAAAACCATCTTCTGCTTGTTTCTGTCAGAAGATGGTTCTCTATTTGTCCCTATTTCATTTTCGCGGTAAACTGCCCCCACGTCTTTTCTCCCCACTTGAGAGTGAGGACGTCTCCATCCGTAACAGGTCCTACCCCCGCTGGCGTACCCGTGTAAATGATATCCCCTTGATCCAGTCCTAGATGTTCGGAAATATAGGCAATAATCGTTTCCAAATCAAAAATCACATCACGCAGATTGCCGCGTTGCACTTGCTCTCCATTTTTCAGCAAGGAGAAATCTGTTTGGTGAAGCGCATCAATGCCAGGGAAAGGATGAAAAGAAGTCAAAATCGCTGAATTTTTAAACCCTTTTGCCAACAGCCATGGATGCCCTGCTTTCTTCAGCTCGCTCTGAATATCCCGCAAAGTAAAGTCGATCCCAAGTGCTATTTTGTCAATCATCTCATCAAGAGTAACTCCAGCCTCATACGGCCTCGCGATGTGTATCACAAGCTCCGCCTCATAATGGAGCTCTCCACGAGATGAAGGAAGTTCAATGGCCTCACCATTTGCCATTGCAAGCGCATGTGTTGGCTTGTCAAAGATCATTGGCTTGGTTGGCACATCGTTCCCCAACTCTGTAGCATGCAATCGATAGTTGCGACCGATACAGTAAATATTTTTGACGTGCTCCATTTTGTCCTCTCCTTTGGTGGCTGTCTTTTTTTCACTATATCATGGCTGCATGGCGTATTACAGCTTGTCTTGTTCGTCCTCTTCCATGCAGTTTCCATAGCCAGGCCAAAGTCGGGCATTTCCTCGTGCTTCTACTTCAATCACCGTATCACAAATAGATTCCAACGCACTCTCCAGATCCATCTCTTGCTCGGAGCTCCAGGAAAATTCGTAATGGAAAATCACATGCTGCTCTGTCGCTTCGGAGAGGACAAAGGCAAACTGCTGTTGTTGTTCCACGACATGCTTTCTGGCTTCAACCGTTGCTTCCACCGAGAACATGCCATCCCATTCCGCCACCATATATGTAGAAGTAACATCAATCCACAGGGAAGGAGTATCATTCGTTCGCCGGAAAATAACAGAGTCTTCCCGATAAAACCCGTAGCCAGATGGTAGCGCACCCGAGAGCTTGAATGGGATTCCTACCGGCAAATCATGTGGCTTCAATGCGTGGACAAGTCTTCCAGGCAAAAGATAACAACCATCTTGCTGGCGTTCTAACCGTTCTCCCATGACGAGAACCTCTTGCTTGTGTGAATCACCTGTCACCTGAACGAACATCACGGCACCTCCTTCTAAAACAGTATGGTCTGGAATGCATGACTCAAAACCAAATCGATATCCATTTTTTCCCTGTAAAAATACCGAAAAAAACAGGGTTCATCCATAGGATGCCCCCTTTATTCCTTCGAAGCTACGCACGTATGATCGCAATCACAACATGTTCGTCATCGTATGATTTTGCTTTGATTTTCACAGGGAAATCATACAAGTTGGCAAATTTAAAATCCATATAGCCATACGCGACCGTGGCATCTTGACCCGCTGGCACGTATCTCACCGATTGGCTGTGGTTATGCCGTTCCACCATGATCATTCCCGCTTCAGCAGCTGCATTGTAAAGCGTGCTGGAAACCTGACATATCCCGCCTCCATAGTCATCAGCGAGCTGCCCGTTCTGAATGACTCCAGCCTTTTGCCAACCACCCTCAGGCAAATTCGAATTTCCCACTATATCGTTAAAAGAAAACACCTGTTGCGGCTTGATTTTTTCATTATGAATCTTGCTCAATGCTTGCTTGATGTTATGTTTACGCTCATCTGTGCTGTTTTTCATCGATGAGTAATAAAAGCCGAGAACCTCGTCTTCCTTGAGGCCCATCTTCTCCACATACTTTTCCTGTAACTTATCCTGCAACTCGATAGAAGGAGAAAACCGGTCTAATTGTAATGCCATTGCATGCTCAGGCGCGAAGTTCATACCGAGCGAGAACACAAGGGCCACTGTAGCCATAGTGATCAGCCAATGCTGAACTTTCTTCATTTCTACTTCCTCTCCCACATTTGTTGATCGATTATCTAGCACGAAGTTCCCTATTTATATCGTCTGACCTAGTTTTTATACCTTGCCTCTTACAATGTAACGTATGGGAAAAGCGACAATCAACCTGCAAATGTTGGGCTTTTTGTCCTACATCAATTCTACTCGTCGTCCTCGTCGATAACCCCGAGGGCTTTGTTCTTTTCTTTAAAACGCTGGTTATGAGAAGAAACATACGCCATCCGATCTGCTACCGGGTCAATGTGCAATTTGGCACTGTTTACGGCCACAGCCGCATCGGTGAATGCTCCCGCGATCAGCGTAATCTTGCTGTCAAAGCTCGCAAAATCGCCCGCCGCAAAAATCCCTGGTAGATTCGTTGCTAGACGAGCGCTGACAAACACGTTCCATTCATCCATGTCCAAGCCCCACTCTTTAATCCCGGTGAAATCGGCCTTCAATCCGTGATTGACGATGATCGCATCGACATTGATTTGCTCCGTCTCGTCTGTCTCTAGATGACGTATCGTCACTTTATCGATCGTTTCTTTGTCCGAGCTTTGCAATTGCGTGACCGCATATGGGGTGCGTACGATCGCAGATGACTCCTTCATGCGCTTCACATTCCGTTCATGTCCACCAAATACATCACGGCGATGCACGACCGTTACGGACGCTGCAATCTGCACCAGTTCATTTGCCCAATCGACCGCGGAGTCCCCACCACCTGAGATAAGGACGTGCTTGCCACGGAATGGCTCCAGTTCCTGTACTGTATAATGAAGATTTGTCACCTCGTAGCGCTCTGCTCCTTCGATCTCCAGCTTTGCCATTTTCAAAATACCTCGGCCTAAAGCCAAAATGATCGTGCGGGTCCAATGCCTTCTCCCTGATTTTGCAACGAGTATGTACGTTCCATCTTCTTGTGGCTCTAGTCCAATGATTGCCTCACCTAGGACGATGGCAGGATCAAATGTCTTCGCTTGTTGCACCAGATTGGCAATCAGCTTTTCACATAACTGTGGTGGTACACCGCCTACATCCCAGATCATTTTTTCTGGATAGATCAACATTCGTCCACCGAGCTCTTCTTTCGCTTCAATGAGTTTCGTCTTCATATCGCGTATTCCGCTATAAAAGGCAGCGTACATCCCCGCAGGGCCACCGCCGATAATGGTTACATCAAACAGCTCCAACTGTTCTCCCACAACTACCCCTCCACTTTGTTTCTCGTTTGTTTATGAATCATCAAGTGATAGTGAAAATGAGATTCATTATCACAATGTGATTGTAATGGAAAATGGAGGAGGATTCAACATGCTAGAAAAAATAAAAAGGCTCGTAATTAGCTTCATCCGCTAATTTACGAACCTGTTGTTTGCCATA